>PBOG01000250.1 GCA_002724245.1 Planctomycetaceae bacterium | reverse complement strand
TCACCCCAAACAAGAATTGAAGTTGTCGAGTTGCTCTGATTGCGACACAATGCTGCGTAGGAAGTCACGCAATACGTTATGGTATGGCCATAATAATGGAGAGTGACCCTGCACCACCAGGAACTTTGCTCGTGTTGGTGTGACGGCTGTCGTTTTCCTGATATGGGCCGTGGGGTTCTGTACTGAAAGGGTAAGCTGTGAAGCGTTTTTTGGTTCTCTCGCTGATGGTGGCTGTGTTGGGCTGTGGAACAAAGGAGATGGCACCTGAGGCTCGTGAGACAACGTCCAGTGCAGCGTCGGGTGCCAAAATCAATCCATCGCAACCTGCAGAAACCATGCCTGAAAGTACGCCACAAGATTCTGGCACTCCATTGCTAGAAACGGCAACTGCATCTGAGGAGGCGGCAAGCACGTCTGAGGAGGCGGCAAGCACGTCAATCGAATCAACGGAAGCAACAACAACCTTGGTGAAGAAGGAGCCTGCTGTGGAAGTGGTTACGCTTGGAGCCGGGTGCTTCTGGTGCATCGAAGCTGTGTTGGAACAGATTGAGGGAATCAATGAAGTCACTTCTGGATACATGGGGGGTACGATCAAGAATCCCACTTACGAACAGATTTGTACGGGATTGACTGGCCACGCCGAGGTGGTCCAGGTGACCTTCGATCCTCAGGTGATTGAATTTGCCGCGGTGCTCGAACACTTCTGGAAGCTGCATGACCCGACAACGTTAAATCGGCAGGGATACGATGTGGGAACCCAGTACAGGTCGGCTATTTTCTATCATTCGCCAGAGCAACTCGCGGTTGCCGAGAAGTCGAAAAAGGCGAAAGACGAAAAGGGTGTCTTTCCTGGTCCCATCGTTACCGAGATTACGAAGGCGGAGACGTTTTATGCTGCCGAGGATTATCACCAGGATTACTATCGCAATAATAAAGACGCGCGTTACTGTCGTATGATCATTAATCCCAAGCTCAAGAAGCTTGGGCTGGATGAGTAACGCGTTTGCTGTCTCTCTAACGCATCGACGTGGTGTTTAGCGCTGCCAGGTACAGCGTTCGCCGAACCTGGCATAACGATTCGGTCCGACGTTGGCGGTCGTATGTGTTGTGTCGTGACACGGCGCGCTGTTGTCTCGGTGTTCAGTTGCTCTGAGGCGTTGTTGTGCGATAACCTGGCGTGCGGCGAGCGCGGATCCTCGCGTTGGTATGCCAGCTGTCGCCACACCAGCGCTGCTTCCGGGTGTCAGGTTGGCGGTTCACGACGGAACGACATGGGCGGCTAGCGGGCCGGGGCGGTTTAAAAAAGAGCTGGCTGAATTTGGCTAGGACGAGCGTATTCGTTTTGTCTCTTATTGGAGGAGTGGAACGGGGATCAAGGTGACGAGCAATGTGCAGCCAGTGGTGGCATCGGGCTGGACACGTGGCCCGCAAGAACTGCTGCTGCTCGTTGTTAACGATAGTGATCGTCGGGCACGCGTTGCGCTTACCGTGGACGGAACACGGTTTGGATATGACTCAGAGGAACTCGCCGCGCGGTTTCCTCCCCGGGGTGGTTTGCATGCGGAGCGGCCAGGGACTTCCATGACACGTTCGTTCCGTACCGGGGAACCTTTCCAGTTCGACCTGCCAAATCACAGCTGGCAATTAGTGCGTGTGTCTGAGCACAACCCGGCGAAATGAGGAAGTTGACATGGCTGAGCGACGTCAGTTTCCAGCGGAGGAAAAGGCCTCGCCCGCAGAAGCCGCGCGTGAAGGGGAGCCGGGTTGGTGTCCCCATTGTGGAGGTGTGCAGCCGGTGCGAACGGACGAGGTTTGCAGACACTGCGGCAGTCCGCTCGGTGGCGCTGGTTCCAGCGTGTCGCAAACGAGCGACCGCACACTTCCTGAAACGCATTCCGATGAAGCCAGGGAGGCCTGGGCTACACTGGTAATGGACACGATCCAGGAATCCTCTGGCTATCACCGCAGAAAACGAATCGCAAACAGAATGTTTTGTTTGCTTGCGCTGGTTCCGCTGGCGGCCTTTGTGTATTGGTTGGTGTGGTATCCAATCTGGTTTTTGTTGTCGGCGGAGTAGGCGATCGAAAGCGGGACGCGTGGTCTGCCACAAGTCGCTGCTGGATTAGTATGACGCTTTCTGCTCGTCGGTACCGAAATCAGTGAGCAGGGCCGCCAGTGTGGCGATTTGTCTCGTATGATCAATCAGCGATTCGGTGTCTCGCAGGATACCTCCAGTAGAGCAAGTGACCTGGTCGTCGGTGATTTCCACCATCGCGGTGGTAGCTTGGAGGGACGCCCGGAGGTGCGCCCGACGCACCGGCGTCAAAAAGTTTCTGACCAGTTCTTCGTCGGCGCCTTTGATCAGAAACAGCTGATCAAAGGCAGGGTCGCCTGTGTTGATCGTGCGGGCGCCGAATGACTTGGCGATAGAAACGGGGTGAATGTGCTGCCCCATGCATTGGAACCGAATGCCAGTGGCTTTCAGGCTGAGGCCCAGAGACTGTGGGAAAGAAGCTTTGAATCTTGTGTAGGGGCGTCCTTCTTCACGTGTAGATCTGTAACCATCGATCTGGAAACGAAAGTTATACGCATCCCCCTGCATGGAGTAATAGCGCAGGACACTGGTTTTGGGTTGAAATGCCAATCCGAGCGCGTCGGCGGCGCCCTGCCAGGCTTGGTTGGTGCGGCGGACCAAATTTGCGCCGCGCACTACGCCAAATGCAATTGCGATGGACGCCAATGTAAGAACCGTTGCCAACAGGAAGGGGGGCATGACTTGGTCCGTTCTTTATGATCTCGACGAACCGGGGACCTCTGCGGATCTGCAATCGGGTAAATTCTGGTATTCGCCTGAAGCCCGTCTCCGATTCCATCGGGAATACTAGCGCTGACTGCGGGCTGGTAACAATCGGAGTACAGCCATGAAAATGTCGGCACGCTTGGGAACACCCTGTTGGTACCGTTCGCCATCGTACCAGGCGAGCAGTGCGCGGTCGTTCCCCAGGGGCAGGATGTGAGGGTAAGAGAGGTCTCCTCCCCACTGTGTCACCATGTTCATTTTCCAGGTGTACTTTAGCGTGACCGGATCGATCGTAAATAAGGCGGTGCGGCGTTCACCCTGTTGCCCATCCGGGAAATTGGCGGTCGCGATGCGACCGGAGGCCAGGATCGTATTTCCCACCCGGGCAACCGCCGGGCCACTCAAGTGAGGGGCCTTCCTGGCGATCCATTTTGTGTAGGGTGGTGTGGCCTTGTAGACATATCCCTGCCGGGCGACGGCGATGGCTGTCCCATCGTCCAGGAAGACGAGATCGGTTTCGGTGAGGTTGCCTTCGGCGATCGTGGAGACTTTGGTCCATTTCAATCCGTCGCGAGAGCGGAGGAGTTCGAGCCGCCGAGTTCCGGTCATTACATCGGCGACGACATAATGGACTCCCTGGAAGGAACGTGGCTTCCAGAAGGACCATCCCGGGTGGTAGACATCGACAGGCTCAGACCAATCCAGGCCGTTGTCGGTATAGGTGACCCTGGTGCCGACCACCGTGTCACCGTTGACCGGGAGATAGACGATGTACCCGAACATCCGCCTGGGCGTCGCCAGCACGTGCATCTCGGATTCGTCCAGCTCGGTATTGAACAAGACACGTGCCGCGGGACCATGCGCGATGGGATCCAACGACTTGCCGGCCTTTAGGGTCGCCTCGTAGTTCAACTGTGCGTAAGGCGATGATGACCAGCGGGTGGTGGTCTTGCCGATTGAGGTAATCACTCGGATGGCGCCGTCCTGATCGTGGGCCACGGCTGAACGGAAGAAGGCGTAATACCGACCTAGGAAGGGGACGACACTGAGCCGGCCATTCCACTTGCCGTCCGCATAGACCTTGTCGACACGTTCCAGCAGCACTTCAGGTTCTGCACCTTGTGCGGCGGGGAGCCCAAGTCCTTCTGCACACGCGGCGACGAGCCAGGCAGCCAGCAGGAACGCTGGCGGACTGCCGGCGAGGTGCCGACAGGAAAGTTGGTCGGGTGCGTCTGTTGTCATTGATTGCTTCCTCTCACCGGGTGCTGGCGTCATCCGTGTGGCACGCCGTCTCGCCGTGCCTGGTCGAGATTTTCCCCAGGGAATTGTAGTCGTTGGCTGCGAACCGTCGCAAACCTGCCAGAACAGCACACCGTTTTTCTCAGACACATACCGGAGGAAAGTCCGATTGCGTTTTGGGAAGAAGTTGAATTTGTGTGGTTTCCCAACGGCTGCTGATGTTGTTTGGTCCAGCGAAAGTGTATGTTGATAGCGCTCCGCTGTGGTGCGGATTTCCGCTGTAACGGGGACCCACTTCATGTGCTGTCCCGTCGGTACACCGAACTTCAACCGAAAGATATCCCGTGTCCTCTTTTAACCCACTGCCGCACGATCTGGACTCTAAACCCGCCAACGCTCGGCCATCACGCCGCGCGCTCCTGCTCAGTGGCGCCGCCCTGGTCGGGACAACAGCCGGAAGCCAGCCGGACGCGCTGGCAGCGGCGGCGAACGCGGCGCCATCAAAGTGGGACGCCGAGTACACGTTTGGGCATTCGCAGTTGTTCATGGACCAGTATCACCAGGGCATTCTGGAAATTCTTTCCAGGATCGCCGGTGAGAGCGAACTGGTGGGCGAACTGACCTCGCGGGCGGCGAACGTGGTCCGCCAGGGACATACGGTGTGGACTAATATGGCCGATGGTCATATGCCGCATGTGGAACAGCGGGCCGATCGGCTGGGAAGCCCAGGCATCATGAAAGACGAGAGTGGTCTGCAGCATCTCAAGGCAGGTGACATGCTGTTCACGAACTACTGCAACAAAGAGGTGCTGGCAGTCCGCGAGCGGGGCATCTACGTTGTTGCAGTCACGGTCTCCTATCGAGACAATGAGTTTCGTCCGGCCGGGTTCACCGATGAATCGCACAGCAACCCCGACGGATTGAAGCTGAAGGATGTCTCCAATGTCATTCTGCACAGCCATACACCCTATACCCAGGGCCTCGTCCGCGCCCCCGAGATCCCCGAGTTTACACTCTGTCCCTCGAGTCAGACGGGACTGGGTGCCTTGCACTGGATGCTCAATGCGGAGCTGGCAAACAAGCTGGCGAATCCGGCGGCAAAGCCGGTCGAAAAGAGTGTCGAGTACCTGCAGATTCTCGTCGATCGTATCGAGCGGATCGCCAGCCACCGTGAGCAGCTCCGCGAGACCGCCGTCGGCATGGCGCGTCGCATTCGCCAGGGAGGGCGTTGGTTTGTCCGCTCTTTAGCGCATACGGGACTTTCGAGCGAGATGGTGCATGTGGCCAGTGGACCGATGATCGTCAATTGGGGCGACTGGTCGGCCAAACCTCGGAAAAACGTGATGCTGGTTTCGACGATCCACCCTTCCCACGCCGGCGAAACGAAAATCGCGCAGGCGGCACGGCAGGAGGGGGCCCTGGTGATCGGTATCGGGCCTGCCACCCTGGACGGCGAGACGCCAGCCAAGGGCACGTTTGCGCACTGTCAGGTTCATTTCGAGAACTTTTCACCC
>PBOG01000249.1 GCA_002724245.1 Planctomycetaceae bacterium | reverse complement strand
GTGCGGATGGGATTGAGTGGGAAACGCCGGAGTTGGGATTGTTCGAGCATGATGGCTCCAAACGCAATAACATCGTCTGGGAAGGTCCCGGTACCCACAATTTCAGCCCGTTTATTGACGCGCGACCGGGCTGCCCGACGGAGGAACGATTCAAGGCATTTGGCGGGTTGAAAAAGACGACCGGCGGTATGGCACTCTTCGTTTCCGCCGACGGCATCCGTTGGAAGCGGGCACACGAGAAAGCGGTGATCACGCGGGGAGCCTTCGACTCCGCAAATATCGGATTCTGGGATCCGGCGAGCGAGCAATACCGGGCCTACTGGCGCTATTTTACCGAAGGTGTCACTGAAGCCGATAAATGGGAGCCTGCGGGGATTCGAGCGATTCGAACCGCGGTCTCCGACGATTTGTTGACGTGGACCGATGAAAAGGACCTGGTCTACACCGATTCGCCGGATCAGGAGATGTACACCAATAACGTGGTGCCGTACTACCGTGCGCCGCACATTTTGGTCGGTTTTCCGATGCGCTATGTCGAGCGCGGCTGGAGCCCGTCAATGCGTGCCCTGCCGGACTTGGAAAAACGTGAATTTCGAGCGGCTGCCCACTTGCGATACGGCACGGCGCTTACCGAGACACAAATTATGGCCAGCCGTGATGGGCATACTTTTAAACGCTGGAACGAAGCGTTCCTGGCACCGGGGATCCAACGGCCCGATTCGTGGTATTACGCGCATCACGATGTGGCCTGGAACATGGTTACGACGCGTTCCCATTTGAGCGGTGCCCCCGATGAGTTGTCTTTTTACGCTAGTTCGGGGAAATGGCACGGGGAGGGGTCCCGAATGACGCGACACACGCTCAGGCAGGATGGTTTCGTGTCGGCTTCCGCCCCCTTGGCTGGGGGCGAGCTCGTGACGCGTCCCTTGACATTCACAGGCAAAACACTGGCCATCAACTTCGCCAGCTCAGCTGCGGGAACCCTGAAGGTGGAGATCCAGACAGCCTCGGGTGACCCGGTTGAGGGTTACAGCCTGGCGGATGCTGACGAAACGTTTGGCGATGAGCTGGATCGAGTGGTCTCCTGGAACGGGTCGCCTGACCTGACCCCTTTGGCCGGCAGGGTCATCCGCTTGCGGTTCACTCTGAGTGACGTGGATTTGTATGCACTCAAATTCAGTTAATCTGCGCTTTGCTGCCGAGCCGTGCTGTGCCCCTAGAGCAACTCGCGAATGGGTTGCCCCTGGGGCAGGATCGGCATCGGTCGTCCGGAAAGGTTAGGGAACGTGTGGTCCGTGGAAATGCCGAGATGACGGTAGGCCGTGGCCCAAATATCGTCGGGGGACAAGGGTCGCTCGTGCGGTCGTTCGCCGAGCTGATTTGAGCTGCCAACCACCTGGCCGGTGCGCAGCCCACCTCCCGAAACTAACGCAGAATAGACGCCAGGCCAATGGTCGCGACCAGGCTGGGTGATTTTCGTGTTGGTTCCCTTTTGATAGCTGATCCGCGGCGTGTGACCAAACTCGCCAGTCACGATGAGCAGCACATCCCGGTCCATACCGCGGTCGTAAAGGTCGGTGATCAGTGCCGAGACGGCCTGGTCGAAATGGGGGACGCGCCATCGCGCATCGTCAAAGACGTGGCAGTTGACGGCATGGCAATCCCAGTTGTAGACGACATTGCGAGCCGGTGGTGTCGGTGTCCCGGGGTGTTCCATGACCACGTTGGCGAAACTCGTGCCCGCCTCGATCAGGCGGCGTGCAAGCAACGCTTGTTGTCCATAGGGGCCCATTCCGTAACGCTGGCGCACCGCGTCATCTTCTTGCGTCAGATCGAAAGCCCGACGAGCCCGGTCGCTGGTGAGCAGCGAAAACGCTTGTTCCTGGAACCGGTCGCTGGCATCCATGACGCCAGTGTGGTCGAGTTGATGCCGCATCTGGTCAAACTGGACCAGGAGCGACCGGCGGTCGCGGAGGCGGGGTGTCACCTCCGGCAGGATCGCGAGATTGGGGACGGACCAGTCTTGTTTGCTGGGATCACCCAGAACCAGGAAGGGCGCGTAACTTTTTCCTAAATAGGCAGAGCCCTGCGAGTAGGCATCCACGTTGGTGTCAGCCCGCTGCCCGGAAGTGAAGGGAAGCACTCCCGGAGGGCCGTGCTCGCGCAGCTTGCCAACAATCGAACCTACGCCAGGCGCATCGTTGACAAATCCGGTTGGTGTTTTGGGAATGCGCCCTGTCAGGACACGTTTGTGGGCCCCATCATGCCCCGCGTATCCATGGGTCAACGACCGCAACAAGCTGAATCGATCGGCGATAGCAGCGTGCTGGGGAAGCAACTGGGAGAGGTTGATACCCGGCACTTTGCTAGCGATGGGGTGGAAATCGCCGCGGTATTCGGAGGGCGCATTGGGCTTGGGATCGTACGTTTCGATGTGTGACAGGCCACCAGTCAACCAAATCAGGATCACAGAGGTGTCGCGAACCGCAGGATTGGTAGCACGCGTTGCCGCCCGCGCACGGAGCAACTGGGCGTTACCAAACGCGAGGCTGGCCAGGGAACCGGTTTGCAGCAGACGCCGGCGAGTCACCTGGGAACTGGACATCAGATCGGGCATCCGAAGGGTGGGGCGAAGGACAAGCCATTATCGGTTATACAGTACTCGGGCGCTGGCG
Organism: Planctomycetaceae bacterium; assembly: GCA_002724245.1. Taxonomy (GTDB): domain Bacteria; phylum Planctomycetota; class Planctomycetia; order Pirellulales; family Pirellulaceae; genus UBA9264. Next base: position 4,992 of record PBOG01000249.1, on the reverse strand, counting down.
AGCAACGCGAGAAGTGGACATCGGAATGCCTCTCAAAGGGGCGCTGAAGTGAGGCAGGGGCACCGCTGACGAGACCCCGCCAGGGTCGCAATGTCACCCTGGTGAAGTTGTCGAGCCGGGCGAAATGGTAGGATCGCGGCAACGCCGCCGGGGACAGGTGAAAAGGCCAGAACGATGGAATCACGCGAAGATCGGTTGCGGGCGGACGCGCACGCGTTGTTTGATCGGGAACTGGCGTCGTTTGTTCCCGATCGGGTCTTCGATGCGCATTTCGAAATCTGGGATGACGCCACCAGGATGGCTGGCAGTGTGGATGTGGTGATTCCCACGAAACTGGCGGATTTGTCCACAGGACTGGAGGTCTTGCACCCGGGCCGGCAATTCGGGGCGGCACTGATTCCTTTCAGTTACGAGCGCCAGCGGCTGGAGGCAACGAATGCCTGGTCGACGCAACTGGCAGCAGACAGCGGTGGAGCGTGTTGCAGCTATTTTTTTGTGACGCCCGACGACGATCCGGAGTGGGTACGGGACCAGGTCCGTGCGTCGGGGGCGATCGGTTACAAGTCATACCACACGTACGCTGCGGAAAAGCCGACGTTTCAATCTTCGATTCCCGGCTATATGCCGGAGTCGCTGGTGCGGGTCGCCGATCAGGAGGGCTGGGTGATCAATATGCACCTCGTGCGCTCGCGCGCCGTGGCAGATCCCGAAAACATTCATTGGCTGCGGCATTACTGCCAGACGTATCCGAATATGACCCTGGTCCTATCCCATTCGGCCCGCGGGTTCAATCCGGAGCATAATCTGGTTGGGTTGCCTCAGCTGGCGGACCTGGAAAACCTGTATTTTGATACCAGCGTCAATTGTGAGCCGACGGCTCATGAAGCAATCATTCGGATCATGGGGCCACAGCGTCTCCTCTACGGTACCGATTACCCCTGCAGCCATGTGATTGGAAAATATCTTGCGCTGGGTGATTCGTTTATCGTGTTGGAAGAGGATCATCCCGTCTGGGAGGTGGGCCATGCGCAATTGACGCCGGCGTTGGTGGGGATGGAACATCTTCGCTCCCTCAAATGGGCGTGCTGGGCCCAGGGTTTCTCCGACGGGCAGGTGGAGGACCTGTTTTGGGGCAATGCGCAGCGGGTATTTGGCCGGTTCTTGAAGGCCAGGTAAGGCCACATCCGACAGCCGGTTCGGTGACACCCTCAAGGGCGGTTCTTCTCGGTGTCACCTCGCTGAGAGGCGGCACGCCGAGATGCCATCGTCAACCAACGGTCTAATTGGTTGGCAAAGTGTTGCTTCTCCTTGGGTCCATAACCGGCCGGGCCGCCGGTCACCAGATCCCCGCCACGCAGTGTGTCAACGAGATTGCGTTCCGCCAGACGAGCGCCAATATTCTCCTCCGTATAGAGCTCTCCCCGTGGGTTGAGGGCGCTGGCGCCCTGATCGACGACGGCCGCCGCCAGCGGGATGTCGGCCGTGATGACCAGATCACCCGGAGAGGCCAGTTCGACGATCCGGCGATCGGCCATATTCATCCCAGAGGAGACGACCAGACATTCGATCAGGTTCGACCGTGGGACGTGCAGCGATTGATTGGCGACAAGGGTTAACGGAATTTCTCGCCGCGTGGCGGTGCGAAACAAGAGTTCCTTGACCTGGACAGGACAGGCGTCCGCGTCGACCCAAATATGCATCCGTCAAAACCTGGGGGTGACTGGGGCGGTGGAGTTGGTTCGTCCCGAGAGCGAGATCTGCTACTGTGACATTATCGTTGCACCCTGCGTCACGAACAGCCCAGTGATCGATTGAGCTGTGATCCGTGGCCTGCAGAAACGTTCGACCGGTTCCTTGGCGCGTGAGATCGATATGGCGTTACCCAATCTGCTCGGCTCCCGTTGGGGTCGGTTGATCGCGTTTTTCTTCCTGTACATTACGGAAGGCATTCCCCTCGGTTTCACCGCCACCACGATGGTGGTGCAGATGAAACGGGCCGGCGTGGGCGAGGCGGAAATCGGCATCTTTATCAGCTCCCTTTACCTCCCCTGGGCCTGGAAGTGGGTGATGGGCCCGTTCGTCGATTTGCTCTATTCCAACCGGTTGGGTGCGCGCCGTGGTTGGATTCTCGGGACCCAGTTGATGATGGTCTTAACACTGCTGATCTGCATGCCAATTGAACTGGCATCCGAGAACCTGCAGCTGATCACGCTGGTGATCATGATCCACAATGCTTTTTGCGCAACCCAGGACGTTGCCATCGACGCGCTCGCCTGCAACGTACTTCATGAACGGGAGCGTGGGCTGGCGAACGGTCTGATGTTTGCCGGTCAGACCCTCGGGATACCTCTCGGCGGTGCTTGTGTCCTGTACCTCATCGAAGGCATTGATCTGGCCTGGCTCCCCGCCTTGCGGGAGGGGATTCCCGTTCAAACGGCGTACTGGTTTGTGATCGGCTGCATTCTTGCAGTCACGCTGCTGGTTGCCTTGCCGATGCGCGAACCGCTGCGACAGAGAAGTCGCGCCGAGGGCAGTCGGCTGGTTGCGGCAAAGAAGGAACTGCTGCAATATCTCCGTGTGGCGTTGCGTTCGTTCCTGGGCAGCCGGATGGCGTTTTTCGCGCTACTTTTCGCCCTGCTGCCTGCGGGTGCTGTTGGGTTGAACCTGGCGTTGCAAAAGACGGTGGCGGTGGAAGTGGGTTTTTCGGATGGTGACGTGGCGGACCTGGAAGTGGTAGCCAGTATTCTCTGGGCTGTGATGTGCGTGTTGGGGGGCGTCGTTGCGGATCGGCTGGGGCACCTCAAGTGTCTGGCGGTGTTTCTGGCGTTAATTTCGGTTCCCACCTTCTGGTGTGCCTGGCGGATGCAGCAGGAAGGAGTGATTTTTCCTGCTGGAAATGTGGCTGAGGAGCCACCGGAGACGGAGTTCGGCCCGGCCACAACGGCCAGTACCGGACCGTCAACAGCTTCACGGCCGGACGACGCGCCCGTTGAGGTGGCCAGGATGCCGAGTGTTTTTACGGGCGCGGACGTACCGCCAGTGGCACACGCATTCTGGTGGTCCGTGATCGCGTACATGGGATTGCAGGGGCTGATGTACGGCACGCGTACAGCCGTCTTTATGAGGATTGCCAATCCGGATGTCGCCGCCACGCAATTTACGGCCTACATGGCCATGATGAACTTAGTGACGGTCTATACGGCGTGGTGGCAGGGGTATGCAATTGAACGCTGGGGATATCCCATCACGCTCTATCTTGACGGAGCATTGGGGCTGATCTGTATTGCGGTTCTACCATTAATGAGGGAGAGGGCTGAGGCGGAGAGCGATTCGCCTTGAGCGTGCTTCGGGGTGGAGGTCAGGGAGATACGTTTGCCCGGGACCCAGCGGACCGCGTATGTTATGATAGGAATCAACCCAGGGGAGCGAATGTATGAATGGGCGCGTACCAGTTTCTCGGCACGGGCACGACGGATTGCTGCGACGTGATGTGCTGAAGGCGGGTGGCCTCGGCCTGGCGGGTGGCGTGTCGGTGTTGAATCGTCCTTCCTGGGCTACATCAGAGACAGATTCGGCCGTTTCACTGGAACGTGGATTTGGCCGGGCCAAACGCTGCTTGTTGATCTACATCTACGGTGCCTGGAGTCAGCTGGATACATTTGACCCCAAGCCCGATGCGCCGGCCGAGATTCGTGGAGAGTTTGGTACGATCCCTTCGGTCCTGCCGGGCGTACGTGTCTGTGAACACCTCCCTGGTGCCGCCTCCGTGCTGGATCGGTGTTCGCTGATTCGCTCCATGGCGCATCCCTGGAACATCCATTCGGCCGCCTACACTCTGACCGGAAACCCGCACACCGAGCGGATCGAAGGGCGTCAACGCCACCCTGAACACTGGCCCTATTTCGGTGGCGTATTGGACTGGCTGGGGGATCAGGGGGGGCTGGACCCGTTGCCACCGGGCGTGCCGCGGAACGTGATGTTACCTTGGAAACAGAGTGTCTTTGCGTCTCCCCTGAAGCGGGCCGGTACGTTTGGTGGCTTCCTGGGACCGGCCTACGACCCACTGTGGACGACATTCCACGGTGAGGCGCCTCTCGGGGATCCTTTCCGCGGTATCACGCCAGCTGGGCGTCTCCGGTTTGATGTCGGCGCCGCGGCAGACTCAACGGCGGCGACGCTGGCAGAGCGTGGCGAGTTACTGTCGAATTTGGAGGCAGACAGGAAGACGCTGCGGGACTTGCCACGGGTCAAGAGTTATGTCCGACAGCGTCAACGTGCGCTTGAATTTATGGCGCACCCACAAGTCCGCGACGCGCTGCGGATTGGTCAAGAACCGAGGTCATTGCGTGACGCGTATGGCATGACATTGTTCGGCCAATCATGCCTGTCGGCACGTCGGTTACTCGAGACCGGTGTGCAGCTCGTCACGGTGCTCTGGGATGAATTCGGGAAAACGGATGAGAGCTGGGATACCCATCACGACCACCATCGCCGCATGAAAGGATACCTGTTGCCCGGATTTGATCAGGCCTTCGGGACCTTGCTGGCGGACATGGATCGGCGTGGCTTGCTCGAGGATACGCTGGTGCTTTGCCTGAGCGAACATGGCCGGACGCCGAAATTTTACGCGACCAGTGCCGGGGCGCCTGGTCGTGATCACTGGTCGCGCGCGTACTGCCAGTTGGCTGCCGGGGCTGGAATCCCCCGCGGGCAGGTCATTGGCGGCACGGACAAACAGGCTGGGGATGTGGTGGACCGCCCCATCGATCCCAAGGACATCTTGTGCACCGCTTACCACTTGTTGGGGGTGGATGTGCGGCGGGAGCTGGTCTCTGGATCGGGGCGGGCGCTGCCGCTGGTAGGAGGGGGACGGGTGGTGCCGGAACTGATTGGCTGACCTTGCGACGGTCTCACCACAGCGTGAATGCCAGCCGCTTCAGCTCGTCAGCTGCCTCCGTCACATTGGGTGAGGAACGCGGCCAGGCGGCGGTT
>PBOG01000248.1 GCA_002724245.1 Planctomycetaceae bacterium | reverse complement strand
TCCTGATTTGAAGGAATCTATCCGCTGCCTCGGCAGCGGGCGTCGTCGTCGTCATCGTCGCTAATATTTTAGCGGAGGGGGCGGCGGCGGCGATTTTTCCGCCCATCCACGGTCGTGAATCGGGTGGAGTCCATTGGGATATATCCGTAACCTCCCGCGAATGCCCGCGAAACAACAGCCAGTAGCCTTGACGATTGCCGGGATGGATTCCAGCGGTGGGGCAGGGGTGGCAGTGGACTTGGCGACGTTTGCGGCGATCGGCGTTGGTGGACGCAGCGTGGTTACTGCAGTGACGGCGCAGAGTGACAAGGCGGTATTCGGCGTGCAAGGCACGCGCCCGGCAATGATCACCGCGCAGTTGGAGGCGGCTTTTCAAGGACGCAAGCCGAAGGCGGCCAAGTGCGGAATGCTTTTCTCGGGCGGCGTGGTGGAGGCGGTGGCCGATTTTTGGGGAGGGCTGCGGGTGCCACTGGTGGTGGATCCGGTTTTGGCGTCATCGAGTGGAGGAAGCCTCTTGAGCGCGGGAGGAATTCGTGTGTTGCGCAGACGATTGCTTCCTGTTTGCCGATTGGTAACCCCCAACTTGGCGGAAGCGGAAGTGTTGACGGGCTTGAAGGTGCGTGGCCGGGAAGGGATGGCGGTTGCGGCGCGGGCATTGTTTGAAAAGTACGGATGCGCGGCGGTCGTGACAGGGGGGCATCTGAAGGGGCGTGAGGTGGTGGAGATGTTTTTTGATGGGCGGGAAGAGATGACGCTGGTGTCGGGCCGGGTGAAAGGGAATTGGCGAGGAACGGGATGCCGGTTTTCAGCGGCAGTTGCAGCTGGGTTGGCTAAGGGAGATTCACTTGCGACGTCGGTGGCTGAGGCGAAGGAGTTTGTGTCGACGGTTTTGAAAACAATCGATGGTCGCTGATTTTCTTCCGTGAGTTTCTGTTGCATCCGTGTTTCAAGAGGCGGGTGCGTGTTTGTGTGATTTTCAATCCAACGGCCAAGGGAGACCGGGCGCGTCGGTTTCGATCGCACCTGGAGGGGCTGGGCAACAGCTGCGTGATGCGTGAAACCACAGGGCCGGGAGATGGGGTGGAACAGGCACGAGCAGCGGTGAAGGAGGGATTCCTTAAAATTGTGGCGGCGGGTGGCGACGGAACGATCAATGAAGTTGCGAATGGAATTGTGCAGGCGGATGGCTTGGGGCAGGTGAGATTGGGAGTGTTGCCTTGGGGGTCGGTAAATGTGTTTGCGAAAGAGTTGAGGATTCCCACGCGATTTGAAGCGGCATGGGATGTGGTCCTGAACGGGGTGGATCGGGTGATTGACTTGGGATGGATGGAACTGGGTGCGGAGCAGGAGAAGCGGTGTTTCGTGCAATTGGCCGGGGCGGGCTTGGACGGTCGTGCGGTGGAGCTGGTGGATTGGGAGCAAAAGAAGAAGCTGGGTGACCTGGCGTACGTGTTGGCGGCATGGAAGGCGCTGGGTGAGGATTTGCCGGTAATCACTGCACGGGTGGATGATCGTGAGGTAAGCGGGCAATTGGTGCTGCTCGGTAACGGTCGTTTTTATGGCGGGCGACATGTGTTTTTCCCGGGCGCACGAATGGACGATGGGGCGCTGGATGTGTTGGTGTTGGAGGAGGTGCGGCAGTGGCGGATCCTGAGCTATGGCTGGGCGACCCTCAGGAATCGCGTCACGAGCCTGAAAGGGGTGCATTATTTCCAGACCGACCAACTGGAATTATGTGCTGAAAAACGGGTTCCAGTGGAGATGGAAGGGGACGCGGCGGGTCAATTACCGGAACCGCCATTGTCGGGGCGTATCTGGGTGCAAGGACGGGCGCTTCGGGTGTTGGTGGCCGGCCAGTGATTGTTTTGGAGTGGTTTGACGCTGTTGAGGTAACTCCGGTCAGCTCGTTTCATGCTCGAGGTGGGTGTCTTGGGGTGAAAATTCCCAAATTTCCCTCTTGCCAAGAGCCCAAAGCATGCATAGATTCTCCGCTCTTTTTTGCCACTTCCGAGTGGCGGATTGTGATTTACCATGGCAGTTAAAATCAGGTTAAAACGGGTGGGCATGCGCAACACGCCCATTCATCGCATTGTGGTTGCGGATGGCCGCAAGCCGCGTGACGGGCGAAACATCGAGGAGCTGGGCACCTACTGGCCGCTGAACGATGGCCCTGAGAATTTCAAGCTGAACCTCGAGCGCGCGGAGTACTGGCTGGGCGTCGGGGCACAGGCGAGCGACACGGTGCGCAGCATCATCAGCAAAGCGCGCCGAGTGGCCAAGGGCGAAACCCTCCCCGAGGCTAAGCCCAAGAAAAAGGCCGAGCCTCCCAAGGAAGAAGTGAAGGAGGAAGAAGCACCTGCCGCCACGGAGGAAAAGCCTGTCGAGGAACAAGCCGCGGAAGAGACTCCCGCCGATGAGCCGGCAGCGGAAGCCGCGACTGAGGAATCATCAGAAGAAGCACCCGCCGAGGAAGCCAAGGCCGAAGAGCCTGCTGCTGAAGAAGCCAAGGCCGAGGAGCCTGCTGCTGAGGAAGCGAAGGCCGAAGAGCCTGCTGCTGAGGAAGAGTCAACGGAGGAATCCAAGGACGACGACGCACCGGCTGAGGAGGCTGCTGCTGATGACGCTGAGGAGAAGTCGGAAGACAAATCCGAAGACAAACCGGCTGAATAATTTTTCCCGAGGAAACGATGCAGGATTTTGTGGAATACGTAGTGAAGGGGCTCGTGGACGAGCCGGATGCAGTGGACGTGACGGAAACCGAGCGCAATGGATCGACAGTTTATGAATTGCGCGTGGCATCCGATGACGCCGCCAAGGTGATTGGTCGTCGCGGCGTGACCATTAACGCAATCCGTTCCCTGCTTCAGGCTGGCGGCGCCAAGAAAGGCATGCGCTGCGGTCTGGAACTGGTCGAGGACGACGACTAGCCGCGACGCTGCAGGGCGTGAGCGGCGGATGCCATGAAGGTGGATGTGCTCACGTTGTTTCCCGCGATGTTTGCGGGGCCGCTGGATGAGAGCATCATACGGCGCGCGCGTGAAGCCGGTCGGCTGGAACTGGTCATAAACGACCTGCGCGAGTGGACACATGACCGCCACCGCACCGTGGACGATGAACCCTACGGCGGCGGCCCGGGGATGGTGTTGAAGCCGGAACCGGTGTTTGAGGCGATTGAGGACTTGGCTGGGGCGGAAACTCGCGTGGTGTTGATGACACCGCAGGGGAGGCCGTTCGAGCAGGCAGTGGCTCGCGAATTGTCAGTGCACGGCCACCTGCTGCTGGTTTGCGGCAGCTACGAGGGCTACGACGAGCGCATCCGCTCTCTGGCGCACGACGAGTTGTCGATCGGCGACTATGTGCTGACCAACGGTGCGCTGCCGGCGATGGTGGTCATCGACGCAGTCGCCAGATTGCTGCCCGGTGTGCTGGGCGACGACGCGAGCAGTGCTGAGGAAAGCTTCAGCGAGGGTTTGCTGGAATATCCGCAGTACACGCGGCCGGCGGAGTTTAAGGGCATGAAGGTGCCGAAAGTGTTGCTCTCCGGCAACCACGCGGAGATCGCCAAGTGGCGCCGCGAGCAGGCCGCGCAACGCACAGCGGAAAGGCGGCCGGATTTGTTGAAGGATAAAAACGAAGACAGCGAAGAGAAAAAGGACGATTCATGAGCCAGGCATTGTTTGACAAAATTGAGGCGGAACAATACCGCGAGACGCCACTGGAGTTCGGCGTGGGCGACACCGTGAAGGTGCACACGCGCGTGAAGGAGGGCGACAAGGAACGGACGCAGATTTTCCAGGGCATCGTCATAGGCCGGCGCGGCCGTGGGCTCAATGCCACCTTCACCGTGCGCCGTATCAGCTACGGGCAGGGCGTGGAGCGGGTGTTCCCTGTGAATAGCCCCAATGTCATCAAGGTTGAGGTGGATCGCCGGGGCAAGGTGCGGCGGGCCAAATTGAACTACCTTCGCGGACGCATTGGCAAGCGTGCGATGACGGTGAAAGAACGCAAGTAGACACGTGAGTTTTCCAAACGCGGGGCCCCGAGGTCGCGCGTTATTTTTTTGGAGGGTCAGCAGTGCTGTCGCGAAGGATCAATTCGGCGGCCAGCCGCTTGGTGTCCGGGTTTTTCCCGGCGAGAAGATCCTCCATGGATTCCATGGCGGTGATGCCGCGGCGATATTTGGGTTGGCGCACGGTGGTTAGGGGCACACGATAGTGCGCGGCGCCCAAGATGTTGCCAAAGCCTATCAGGGAAATGTCCTCGGGGATGCGTACACCTTGGTCGAGAAGGATATTCGCGGCACCAATGGCGACGAGGTCGTTGGCCGCCACGATAGCGGTGGCACCGGGAGCCTCGTTGATCAATTGTAAAGCGGCTTTCTCCCCTTCCTCAATGGTGGCGCCGGCTTGGAAGACAAGCTTTTCGTCCACCTCCAAATTGGCATCGTGTAAGGCATGGCGGTAGCCTTCATAGCGTTCTTGTGCCCAAGGGGAAAAGGTGGGGCCAGTGAAGCAGGCGACGCGTTGGTGTCCGAGGCCAAGGAGGTGCAAGGTGGCAGATCGGGCAGAGGCGAGATCGTCGGTTTGCACACTGGGAAAATCGCTGCAGAACAGGGCGCGGTGGCCGAGGATGACTGTGGGTGTGCCTTGGCGCTTGAGTTCCTCGTAGATGGCAGCGGTGTTGTCGGCGCGGTAAACAGGGCGGATAAACAAACCGTCCACACGCCGTGCCAGCATTCGTCGAATGACGGCCTCTTCGCGTCCGGGGTGGTTCATTGTTTGTGCGAAGAGAATGTCGTAGCCCATCTCATGGGCCTGTTCCTCGATGGCCATGAGGACGCGGATGTAGAGTGGGTTGGTGAGAGCGGAGATGATGAGGCCAAACTGCCGGGTGGTGTGGGTGCGCAGGGCGCGAGCGGCATGGTTGGGCACATAGCCGGCAGCGTCGGCGATTGTGCGGATGCGCGCGCGGGTCTGGGCGGCGATGTCAGGCTCATCGCGCAACGCCTTAGAGACAGTCATGACAGAGACGCCGGCCTGTTCGGCAATGTCCTTGAGGCGGATCATACGCTGGAGCCGCTCCAGTTGAGCTTGTGGCGCAGGGTGGCGAAGAAGGAACGGTTGTCCAGTCGCACCAGCCTGGCACGCTGACGGCTTCGATGGAGGATAACACGGTCGGAGGGGAACAGTTCGGCCTGTACCTGGCCATCGGCGGAAAGGAAAGTCTCGGCACGGTGCTTGTGGACGATTATCTCGATGCGGGCGTTGAGGCTGATGATGACCGAACGGTTGGAAAGGGTGTGTGGGCAGATGGGGGTAAGTGTGAACACATCAGCATTGGGTGTGACCACGGCGCCGCCCGCAGCCAGCGAATAGGCGGTGGAACCGGCTGGGGTGCTAACAATCAGGCCGTCACAGCGATAGCGTGTGAGTTTTTCGCCATCCACGGTCACCTCCAGCTCAATCAATCGCGGAATGGCGCCGCGACTGATGACCACGTCATTCATGGCCACCACTTTCTGGGGTCCTTCCTCCTGTTGTGTGGAGGCTTCTAGCATTGGCATTCGGTCAATGGAATATCGGTCCTGCCAAATCTTCTTGAGTGCTACTTCCAGTTCGTTGGCGGGGGTCGCGGTGAGGAAACCGAGGCTGCCAGTGTTCACCCCCATGATGGGTGTTTTCTTGCTGGCGGTTTCTCGTGCGACACGCAGCATGGTGCCATCGCCTCCAAAGACCAGAAGGAGATCGCAAACACTGGCCAGTTCTGGGGAGTCTGGTAGAGTAAGGGTGTCGCTGCCGGCAAAGCGAGAGGTGTCGGGGTCGGCCAGTACCTGTCGACCGGCCTCGCGCACCAGTGACGCCGCACGGCGCACGATGTCGCGGCGCACCACTTTGTCGGGGTTGGCGATGAAGCCTACTTTTTGAATCTTGGTCTTATTTGGTTTCAATATGGGCAAGAAATTCCGTGTTGCCAGCTGGTCCTTGGAGGGGCGATGCGGTGGCATCGCGCCAGCGAACGCGAGGCTCGGTGGCGGTAAACGCCTGTAGTTCATCAAGCACGCGCCGATGCACGGTGGGGTCGGAGATGACGCCCCGTCCCTTGTCTGCCTCGGCCTTGCCAGCCTCGAACTGTGGTTTCACCAAAGCCAGTATTGTACCTGGTCGGCGCAGGATGGCAATGGCGGGGGGCAGGATTTTTTTTAGGGAAATGAAGGAGCAGTCAATGGTGACAAGGTCCGCGCCAGCAAAGTCGCTAGGGAAATGTTCGCGACGCAAGTGGCGGGCGTTGGTGCGTTCCATCACGACCACGCGCCGGTCGCGGCGCAAGGCCCAAGCCAGCTGGCCGCGGCCGACATCAACGGCATACACCTTGGTCGCGCCGTGTTGCAGGAGGCAGTCGGTAAAGCCGCCGGTGGAGGCGCCGAGGTCCACGGCCACTTTATTGACTGGTTCAACGCCAAAATGCGCCGGTGCGTGCTCTAGCTTGAAACCGCCGCGGCTGACGTATTTCTCCGGCTC
>PBOG01000247.1 GCA_002724245.1 Planctomycetaceae bacterium | reverse complement strand
CCGGCGAGGTGACGCTGCAACTTGAGGGGATTGACGGTGCCAAGGTTTGGATCGACGGCGAGGTGGTCGATACCGCAAGCGAAATCAAGACCCGCTTGGCCGCCGGCAAACATTCTTTGGTATTGCGCTTCGACCCGAAGGCGTTGCCCAAGGCAGTCAAGGCTTCCACCTCGCAGGGCACCTTTCTCGTGGATTGAACTCATGCTGAAAAAGGCATTACAGGCAAAAGCCAAGCGAGCAGCCGGAAGACGGGTGGCCATCGTCGCCTCTCGCTATAACCCGCGCTACGTCAACTCGATGCTGCGCGCCGCCAAGGCCGAGTTGGCCAAGGCCAGGGTCGCGGTGGAGGTTGTGCGCGTGCCGGGCGCGTTCGAAATACCGGCCGTGGCGTCGGCCTTGGCCAAGCGCTTGGCCAAGCCGGTCGATGCGATCCTTTGCCTTGGCATCATTCTCCGGGGTGAGACGACCCACGCGGAGCATATCGGCCAAGCGGTTACTGCCGCTTTGGCGCGGCTGCAGATTGAACATTCCTTGCCGGTGATCCACGAGGTTTTGCTGCTCGAAAACCGGGAACAGGCGGCCAGGCGCTGTCTCGACGCACAACACAACCGTGGCATCGAGGCCGCCCGGACCGCCGTCGAGATGACGCGCGTCATGCGGCGGGTCGGGGCGTAAGAATCTTGCCGCTGGGCCTGTTGCTCCTTAGGTTGTGCCGCGCATGGTCATTGCACCTTCCATTCTCGCCGGGGATTTCAGCAAGTTCGCGCGCGAACTCAAACGGGTCGAGAAGAGCGGAACAGAATGGGTGCATCTGGACGTCATGGACGGGCACTTCGTCCCGAACCTGACATTCGGCCCGCAGGTCGTTGCCAACGCCCGACCTCACTCCGATCTGTTCTTTGACACGCACCTCATGTGTTCGAAGCCGGAGATCCTGCTGGAGCCGTTCGCCAGCGCCGGCTCGGATCTGCTCACAGTGCATGTCGAGCTTGAAGACCGTGTGTCATCGTTGCTCTGGGGGATTCGTTCGCTCAACAAGCAGGTCGGCCTCGCGGTCAACCCGCCGACTGCGATCGAGAAGGTGAAGCCGTTCCTCGACAAGGTCGATCTGGTGCTGGTGATGACCGTCAATCCCGGGTTCGGCGGTCAGCCATTCATCGAGGAATGCGTGCCAAAAATTCAGCAAGTTTACGAGTGGCGCAGGGAGATGGGGCTCAACTTCCGCATCGAGGTTGATGGCGGCATGAACATGGCGACTGCCGCAGAATGTGCACGGGTGGGGGCTGACACATTCGTGGCCGGCTCGGCCCTGTTCGGCGAACGCAGCCTGACCCGGGCCGTCAAGAAAATGCACAAGGTGGTGTCGAGGGTGAACAACGGTTTCAACAAGTGAGCCACCCAAAAATCAAGTTTGGCACCGACGGATGGCGGGCGGTGATCGCCGAGGATTTCACCTTCGCCAATCTCGAAAGGGTGGCACAGGCCACGGCGGAGTATTGGAAAAAGCATCGCCCAAGGGGCACGCGGAAAAGGGTCGTGATCGGGTGCGACCGGCGCTTTCTGGCTGACCAATTTGCCGAGCGAGCAGCCGAGGTGTTCGCCGGGAACGGCTTCGAAGTGACCCTGGGCGATTCGCCGACACCGACGCCTGCGATCTCCTATGCCGTCAAGGCGGAGAAGGCCGTCGGCGGCATCGTTATTACTGCGAGCCACAATCCCGCTGCATTTTGCGGCTTCAAACTCAAGGGTCACTTTGGCGGCTCGGCCGCGTCCGAGACCTGCCAGGCGGTTGAGGCGCTGCTCGACGCCAAGCCGGTGAAGTCGCTCGAACTTCACTTGGCCAAGCTCAGGCGACTGATTCGCGTCCGGAATTTGCACGTGCCTCATGCCCGGGCGATTCGGAAACTCGTGGACTTCGATTTGATCGCCCACTCCGGGCTGCGCTTTGCGCACGATGCCCTGTTCGGCGTGGGCGCCGGGTCGTTCGAGAAAATTCTAGACGGCACCCAGTGCAAGGTCACCACGTTGAACGCCGAGCACGACCCTTTTTTCGGCGGCATCCACCCGGAGCCGATCGTCCACAACTACGGGCCAAGCGCGGTGTTTCTGAAAAAAAATCCGCACGACCTGTGCCTCGTCACCGACGGTGACGCCGACCGCGTCGGTGGCATGGACGGCCGTGGCAACGCCCTCACGACCCATCAGGTGATTTGCCTGTTACTACACCACTACATCGTCAACAGGGGACAACGGGGTCGAGTCGTCAAGGCGCTGACGACAACTTCGATGGTGGATCGCATATGCGAGGCGCACGGGCTGGAACTGCTCGAGACCGGTGTTGGCTTCAAGTACATCTGCACCGAGATGCAAAAGGGCGACGTGCTGCTTGGCTTCGAGGAGAGTGGTGGAATTGGGTTTCCGGGGCATATCCCGGAGCGCGACGGCATCCTCGCTGGCTTGGCATTACTTGAACTGTTGGCCACGGAAAAAACCACCGTGAACAGACTTCTTGCCAGCCTCGAGAAACAATTCGGCCCGCACCGGTACGACCGACTCGACACGCATTTTCCACTCGAGAAAAGAGCCAAGCTGATGCGGCATTGTGCCGCCAACCCGCCCGCCAGGCTTGCCGGCTCGCCCGTGGCCGAGGTGAAGACATTTGACGGCGTCAAGTACATCGCCGAGAACGGCGCTTGGCTGATGCTGCGCGGCTCAGGCACAGAGCCGATCCTGCGCATCTACGCCGAGGCCAAGTCCGATGCCGATGCGAAAAAGCTCATTCGTCTCGGAGTCAAATTGACCAGACAGGTTTAAGCGCAGATCTCCGTAATCACGCGGCCGTGAACGTCGGTGAGGGTTTCCTGGCGGCCCTGATGGAAATAGGACAGGTCTTCGTGATCGATGCCCATAAGATGCAGGATGGTCGCGTGGATGTCGTGGACGTGCGTTTTGTTCACCATGGCCTCGAAGCCGAACTCGTCCGTCTCCCCGTAGCTCATGCCACCCTTCACTCCGCCGCCGGCCATCCACATGCAGAAGCCGTAAGGGTTGTGGTTGCGGCCGGGCGCACCCTTGCCTTCGCTGAACGGCATGCGGCCAAATTCGCCGCCCCACACGACGAGCGTGGAGTCCAGCAGCCCTCGTTGCTCGAGGTCGGTCAGCAGCGCCGCGATGGGTTGATCCACCTCGGCGCCGTGGAGTCCGTGGTTTTTTTCAATACTCTCGTGCCCGTCCCAGGTGTCCTCGAGGTGTCCGCCTCCGGAGTAAAGCTGAATGAATCGAACACCGCGCTCGACTAGCCGTCGGGCGATGAGGCAGTTACGGCCGTACTCATCGGTCGGCTGTTTGCCGATGCCGTACATGTCGCGGGTGGCCTGTTTTTCAAGGGACAAATTCACGGCATCGGGGGCCTCGGACTGCATCCGATAGGCGAGTTCGTACGACTGAATTCGCGCAGCCAACTCCTGGCCGCCGGGGCGTTCGTCGAGGTGTTTTTGATTAAGCTTTGCGAGCAGGTCGAGTTGACGCCGCTGGGCCCTGGCGTCGAGGTGCGCCGGGCCTTTCAGGTCGAGGATCGGGTTGCCGCTTGGTCGGAACAACGTTCCCTGAAACGTCGAGGGCATGAAGCCGGAGGACCAGTTTGGTTGGCCGGAGATAGGGCCGCCGCGCTTGTCGAGCATCACCACGTAGCCCGGCAGGCTTTGGTTTTCCGTGCCCAAACCGTAGACGGACCATGCGCCGAGTGACGGACGCCCGATGAACGTGCTGCCGGTGTTCATGGCAACCAGCGCCGAGCCGTGCGCGTGGCTGTCGGCATGGCAAGCCTTGAGCACCGCCAACTTGTCGGTATGCCGGCGGACGTTCGGAAAATAATCGGAGACGAGCAGACCGCTCTGGCCTCCTGGTCGGAAGGGCCGCCAGTTCGGCGTGAGGAAACCGACGCGGCGGCCTCCGGAGTTGATGTATTTTTTGTCCTGCGGCAACGACTTGTTGGCGTACTTCCGCAACTCCGGCTTGTAGTCAAACGTGTCCACTTGGCTGGGGCCACCGTTCATCATCAGAAAGATGCAGTGCTTGGCCTTGCCGAAGTAGTTGGAGCTGCGGGGCTGTAGCGGGCCGCCTGTAGCTTGGCCAAGCGCCCGGGCTTGGCTCGCAAAAAAACCATCCGCCCCCAGCAGTGACGCCAGTGCCAGACCTGAAAAACCGGCGCCCATCTCCCAGACGAACTCGCGCCGGGTTTGGCCGCAGGGGTAGAGCCTTGATAGGCCGAGTTTTTTTCTAGTCGACATAGATGAATTCGTTGGCATTCAGCAGCACGTGACAAAGTGAGGCAAGGGCGAGGAGTTCAGGATCGGCCGTTGGCTCGGCGACCGATTCGAACCCGTAACGGTGGTCGAGATACGCCCAGACCCTAGACTGTTCATGCCCGGACAACGCGCGGTTGAGCACGATCAACTCGGCGATGTCCCCCTGCCAATATTCGCCGTCGATCGTTCCCTGGGTGCCGATGGTGTATGGTGGCAACAGTTTCCGCTCCGGGAGTATGCCGCCCGATGCCAGTTGTCGCCCGTTTTGAAACGTGAACACGCCATCGTGCGAGTTGATCGCCATTAGGCCAAAGTGCCGTTGAGGCTCGGCAAGTTGCCCGGCTTTGCTGAAGGCGTCTGACAATCGGATCTGTGTCGCCCCATTTGTCCCTATAAAGAGTGACGTGCCGGAGCCTCCACCCTTGCCCCAGTTTGAAAAAATCTCCCTCAATCCGTTGTTCGCGGTTTGGTTGGCCACGGCGATGATGGTGAAATCCTGCGAGTACAACACCTGATCCGGAATCTCGAGGGCATCATTCTTCCCATCAAAACGAAGAGCCGGTTGGCCACCGATGGCTTGTGCGGTCCAGACCGGTCGTTTGTCCTGCGCAGCCTGTCTGGCGGTGAATCGCTTGGGGCTGCGGCCGGACCAGGATTTCACACGATCCTCGTCATCCTTTTGAAAGCCAGTGTCCGCTCGCATCCAGAGTTGCAGTCCCTTCAAACTTGCCGGGTTTTGCGGGATGTATTTCAAGTTGGTTTGACTTTGTTGAGGCGAAAAATGGGCTTGTTGTAGCCGGAGATGCTCCAGCGCTTGGTCAAGCTCGGACTGGCTCGGGAAGCGGTTGAAGGCGAGGTTCCATGCGAGCCGGACCTGTTCCGCAGGATCGCTTGTCCACTTGGCCAAGCGCTTGGCCAAGGCCTCGCTCTGGGCGTGGACGAACTGGTTGTTCAACAGCGCCAGCGCTTGCGGAGCGACCGTGGTGACATCGCGTTGGCCGCAAGAGACAGTGGAGTCCCGGAAGTCAAACGTTGTCATCAGTGGCAGGAGCCGGGAACGCTTGGTCATCATGTAGACGCTGCGTCGCGCGCGATCGTTCGCACCGGACTCCTGCCAGTCGCCGGACTTGCGGGAGAGTCCTTCGAGCGCCTCACGGGTCATCCGGGGATAAAAACTGGGTCCACCCATCTTGAGGTTAAGTTGACCGCTGACCTGTAGCATGGCATCGCGGAGCGACTCGGAGTCGAGTCTGCGGCGTGGAAACTTCCACCAGTTTCGGTTTGTGAAATCGATCTCCGCATACTCTGCCTCGTTGGCGTGAACCGACGCCTGTTGATAGGTCTCCGAGATCATTATGAGTTTGTGGAGTCGCTTGATCGTCCAAGCCGGGCCGTCGTCGACGGTGGGCTGCATGAACTCCGCGGCTAGCCAGTCGAGCAACTGGGGGTGCGTCGGGGGATCGCTCTTAAAGCCGAAGTTGTTTGGGGTGCGCACAAGTCCCTGGCCGAAGTGGTGTTGCCAAACGCGGTTGACCAACACCCGGGCCGTGAGCGGGTTTTTCGCGTCGGTGATCCAGCGGGCGAACTGCAGCCGGCGATGTGTGGTTTTGCTGTCGGTCGGTGGAGCGGTGAGCGGCTTGTCAAGCGCCGCGACGGCGGAGAGAAAACCGGGCGCGATTTCCGCTCCGGGCTTGTGGCGTTCACCCTGTTGCAGCAACCGGATCGGCTTGGGCGTGGCGCTCAGGTCCGTCCACCCGTAGACATCGAAACCAAGCTGCTCCTTGGTCGGGCCGCCCTGGTTGGCCTGCCCGATCGGGCCTGCCCAGAAAAAACTCGCGATGCGGTAGTAGTCGCTCTGCAGGATGGGGTCAAATTTATGGTCATGGCAGCGGGCGCATTTCACCGTGAGTCCGAGGAACGCCGAGGTCGTCGTGTGCACCATGTCCTCGAGCCGCGTGTAAAGGTAGTCGGCCGAGTCGTTCGGTTCGTCGTTCCACGTGCCTGCGCGAATCATGCCGGTGGCTATCACACTTTGCTCTGTTCGGTTGTTGATCTCGTCGCCGGCGAGTTGCTCCGCGACAAACCGGGTGTACGGGATGTCGTCGTTCAGCGCGTTGATCACCCAGTCGCGGTAGCGCCAGATGTTTGCCTTAAGCTTGTCCCGCTCGTAGCCGTCCGTCTCGGCGAACCGGACGAGGTCGAGCCAATGCCGCGCCCAGCGTTCGCCGTAACGGGGAGACGCCAAAAGTTGGTCGATCAACCGTGGCCAGGCACCCGGTGCGTTGTCGGCAAGAAACTGTTCCATCTCACCGGGGGAAGGTGGCAGGCCGGTCATGTCGAAGTAAGCCCGGCGTGCGAGCATTCGACGATCCGCCCGCTTGGCCGGGGTCAGGGAATGCTCCTTTAGTTTTGCCCGGACGAATGCGTCGATTGGGTGCTTGGCCAAGCGGGGGACGGCGGGGCGATTAATTGGTTGCAGCGACCACCAATCCCGGCCCGCCCGAACGTCGGAGGTGGCTTCGTAAAGATCGAGCACGCGTCCGCTTGGCCAAGCGGCTCCAGCCTCAACCCAGGCGGTGAGAAGTCGGATTTCATTGTCCGGCAGTTTTTGGGAAAGCCCCTTAAGCTTGGGTGGCATCTCACCTTTGCTGACAAGTTCTAGCGCAAGTCGACCGTTTTTGGTTCCTTTTGTG
>PBOG01000246.1 GCA_002724245.1 Planctomycetaceae bacterium | reverse complement strand
TCAGCGTCATGCCTTTGTCGGATGACAAACTGAACCACTTATGCCCGGTTGTGTATTGATTGTCGGATCCGCGCCAGACCACCAATATGCGCCCATCGTTCAGTTCAGCCAGGTCCGCCTCCAGCAGCCCACGGGATGACTGTTCGGCGTCTATCTGCACACGTTTTCCGGCCGTCCACTGATACTTCTCGCCCGCTGCGTCCCACCGGCCTCTCCAGCACAGAGCGCCGAGCTTCCACACCCGCTCACCGTTCTTGGGGTCATCCGGCGCGTTGGCCAGACAGGCCGACAGCAACAGGTCGCCACTTTTACGCAGGCGGATCAGGAATCCGGGCTGCGCCTGATTGTTCAACAGGAAAGCCGGCTTCGCGGGATCTTCAGGGTCAAAATCTTCTCCCTCTTCATAGCGCAGCGGTTCAGGGTCGTTCCATGTCCTCCCGTGATCGGCGGACGTGATGTAGTAAGGGAAATCATGATACTGGCGACCCACAAGCAATTGTCGATTCCACGGCTGAACCAACAGGCCGCTGGCCGGATCATAAATCGGGTCAGCCCAGGACCATTCCCAGATTGTGTATCCGTTGCGGGTGTCGTACCCGGCGGGCCGCGGTTTGCAATTCGTCCACGTTCTGCCGTTGTCGAGTGACAGACGCGGAATGCTGTTCTTCCAGATATCACCCGTATCGGTCCAGTTCTGTTCAAGCCTTTCCAGCTTCGGCCCGGAGTAGAAAGTCCACATACACGGGGCGCCTCCTCCCTGGGAAGGTTCGCGGTAGATCGCCTTCTTCACCTCCGCGATCGGCCTGTTTTCCTCCCACGGTGGAGCGACCGGTTCACCCATTACGATGTCGCCAATGGCCACCCACCCTTCCAACCGGGCGTTGGTCACTTCAATCCGCGCCTGGGACACTTTTTTCGGTGCGTCAAACGCAATTCCGTACCAGTCCGGCTTGTCCGCCGTGCCGGAGGCAACCCGCTTGCCGTCCACATCGATCACGTAGTCGTAGGCATACTTGTCCGCCGACGCGGCGAAGAACATCACTTGGCTGATCTGACGATCCAGCCCGATGTCAATCGAAACCACGTTCTTCCCGCCGGCATCCTTGTTCCACCAGACCGTTTTCACCGAACCGTCGCTCAGAGACGATTGCCGGTACGGGGGCGTATTGCTCGACACGGTGTAAGTGTCGCCACCGAATGCGTGGGTGATCGGCACTCCCAGACAGAAGATTCCTGCCGCCAGAACGATTCGATTCGTTGTTCGATTCATGATCTCTTCAGCCGACATTTCCCAAATGGAATCCGTCCTGCCCACACCACTGGGCAATTGGATCGATCGTACCCTGAACTTGCCCGCTCCTCCACGATTTCAACGCCATTTCGACTGTTTCTCCTCATGGACGGTTCGAAACGTCTATTTCTCATCCTTCGTACGGACCATCCGCGCGTTCGTGCGTCGAGTTCGGAGTTGTTCAACGGAACAGGGCCTCACCCCGACACGGGAAGGTGGTCGTTACATCTTCAGCCGATTGAGCCGCCGCGGAGCCGACATTCCACTGCGCGCTGACCTGGCGGCCGAGCTGCGTGCCTGGCTAACCGATCAACAACAACGCATGCAACCCACCGGGAGCAACGCCGCAGCGACTCCCCTGCCCCGCGACCTGCCGGTGTTCCACGTCTCCAGTCAGCTGCGCGCGATCCTGGACCGCGATCTCAAGCTGGCCGGGATCCCCAAGCGGGACGATCGCGGCCGCACGATCGACGTGCACGCGCTGCGGCACACGTTCGGCACGCACCTCAGTAAAGGGGGTGTCGCGCCCCGCACCGCGCAGGCCGCGCTGCGGCATTCGAGTATCGACCTGACGATGAATGTCTACACCGACCCGCGGCTACTGGACGTACACGGCGCGCTCGATGCGTTGCCTGAGTTGCCAGTGACCGCCACGCTACCGACAAGCGCAGCGGCAACCCCGCAGGCGGCCTCTCCAGATGCCCGCAAAACTTCCGCCGCGACGTCGCAGCAGCGGGCCGAATCGGCCACCACTACGCCGAGTTTGCTTGCACCAATGCTTGCACCAAATTTACGCAAGGGTGGTCATTTGCTGTCGATTGTGGACCCAATGGGGGGTCGGAGCGAGCGCAGCGGAAAGTCGACCGCGGGCGTCGTAACTCCTGATCCTGTCAACAGAAAAGGGCCGCTGTCCATCACTGACAACGACCCTCCACAGTCGGGGCGACTGGATTTGAACCAGCGACCTCTGCGTCCCGAACGCAGCGCTCTACCAGGCTGAGCCACGCCCCGTACCGGCAATTTATCTTAGATCTTGACCCGCAAGCAGGCAACCTGCCCAAAGTCATCACCATAAATCAGATGCCACGGATCAAGAATCAAGGGTGAATTTGCAGCGAGTCTGCTCAGCGCGTGATCCGATCACAAGATCGCATCGCTACGCCAGCCGCCCACCGTATCCAGCATAAAGTAACGCCCTGCCAAATCCATTCCGATGAATTCCACCGGACGAGTCACCGCAGCTGACTCGGTACCAGCGAACCGGCTAACAACCGCTGGCTCGCCACCTCGAACCAGTACTACGGCGCGACCGGCGTTACCGCATGTTAGGCATCGCTGCGCCACAGGGTGTTGTTTCACAAAATAATCAGAATCGACTTGCTCCCCAGGATACACCCGCATTAGGATGAACGGAGCCGCAATGGGAAGACAATGGATGTCTCCCGTTTACTCGATTTGGTTTTCGAGGATTCACCGATGATTCACCACTCGTGTGATCGATGCAAACGTATGATTGATCCTGAGGATCAGCTGCGTTACGTCGTAAAGATTGAAGCCTGCGCCGCGATGGAACCGGTGGAAATGGATGAACCGGACGACGATCGCGATCATCTGCTCGAGGTTCAGGAAATCCTGGAACGACTCGACGACGAAGCGACAGACGCCATCAGTGACGACGTGTACCAGAAGCGACGTTACGATCTGTGCGCAGAGTGCTATCAACAATTTCGGCGAAACCCACTGGGACGCGAAGTGCCCGCGCAGCTGGGCTTCAGCTCGAACTAGCCCGCGAGCCTTCGCACAACGCCATCCAGAGATCGTTCTCGAGCAGAGTCGGTCGGTTGGGTCGCTGTGTTGACCATGGACCAGTTGCCAACCGTAATAAACCGTTGCGGTTGACCAGGCTGTTCACAGCCGGCGCTGGCCTCCAACGAACACGCCGGTTAAACTGGTCGCGGCGGGGCTGGTCGGCAAACCATTTTGTCGGCTGCCAGAAACCAATTCCCCACAGCCGGTAGCTGACGTTGCTCCTGCCGGCCGCAGGTAACGGTGCTCGAAGTTCGCTTGCAGAATGCTTAGCGCAACTGGCCAGCACCTCAAAACCTCTGGCCTGACAACAGTGTATTACTTCCCCGTTGCGAGTTGATCTCCATGAAACCAGCGGTTTGGATTTTCGTCGGCCTGCTCTTGCTGCTGCACCAGGACTATTGGCAGTGGGACAGCAAGCAGTTGATCTTTGACACATTCCCCTATGCGTTGATTTATCACATGGGTATTTCGCTGGCCGCCGCGCTCGGTTGGCTGATGGCCACCCGTTTCTGGTGGCCCCAAAACCTCGATCACTCCACCGGTAGCCCACCTGAAAGCGGAAAACCATGATCCAGTTGTGCGTGATCATCGGGTACCTCGTGTTACTCCTGATGCTCGGATTGTCGGCCAATCGTTTCTTCCGTGGCACCGCGACGGACTATATGCTGGCCAGCCACTCGATCGGACCAGTGCTGCTGCTGATGTCGCTATTCGGTACCACCATGACAGCGTTCGCCCTGGTCGGTTCGACGGGCCAGGCCTATCGCGCAGGCATTGGAGTCTATGGCGAGCTGGCCTCCGCCAGTGGAATTATTCACTCCCTTTGTTTTTTCGTGATCGGGCTGCCGTTGTGGGCCCTCGGTCGCCGCCACGGCTACACAACTCAAATTCAATTCTTTCGGGACCGTCTGCAGAGCGACTTCCTGGGACTGCTGCTATTCCCCATCCTGGTACTGCTGGTCATCTCCTACCTGCTGGTCGGCATCGTCGGCGGTGGCGCCGTCGTCGAGAGTATCACTGCAGATGCATTCAAGTTCGGGGAATCTGGCTGGTTTGCATCAAGCGGATATGGAGTTCCGTCCTGGATCGCATCCGCCGCGATCTGTGGTGTTGTGTTGCTCTACGTGTTCTTTGGCGGCATGCGCGGCACTGCCTGGGCCAACGCCTTTCAAACGGCCGTCTTCATGGTGCTGGGATTGGTTACCTTCGTGACCATCGCCAATGCACTGGGGGGCAGTAACGACTTTCTGGCAAACCTGAAAATCGCCACCCAATCCGTGGAACCATCACATCTGTCGATGGAGAAGATGCCTCAGGCAGTCTTTTTCTCGTTTCTGTTTATCCCACTTTCCGTGGCTATGTTTCCCCATGTTTTCCAACATTGGCTGACCGCGCGCAGCGCAGGATCTTTCAAACTGCCGATCATTATGCACCCCGTATTCATCCTGATCGTGTGGGCCCCTTGTGTACTGCTCGGGGTCTGGGCAAGTGGCGAAAACTCTGGCGTCCCCGCCGCACTGGCCGGAATGGGCCCCGAAAAATTCAACAAGGTATTACCAACGCTGGTCAAATTGCATGCCGGCGACGTGCTGGGAGGGCTGCTCTCGGCAGGCATCCTGGCCGCCATCATGTCGTCGCTCGACAGCCAATTTCTCTGCCTGGGGACCGTCTTCACCGAAGACATCGTCAGACACTACGGTGGCCGGGAACGCTACAGTGATACACAGGTCGTGCGGCTGGCTCGGTATTTTGTCGTGGGTGTCGTATTTGTGACCTACCTGCTCAGCCTGCTGCTGCCTGGATCTGTGTTTACCCTCGGTCTCTGGTCCTTTAGCGGTTTTACTGGCCTGGTACCGCTGGTATTTGCGGCCATTTATTGGCGCCGTTTGACCGCGGCAGGAGCGATCGCCAGCGTCGCCACGACCGTCGGGTGCTGGACGGTCCTGTTCCTTCGCGCCGGTGGCAAACCCTACACCTTTCCCGAGCAGCCCCTCTCCATTGTGGGTTTGGTTACGATTCCCAAAATGCTGCCCGTCGTCACTATTTTCGCAGCTTCCGCCTTGGTCCTGGTGGTAGTTTCACTACTTACGCGGCGCCCAGGGCAAGAAACAGTCGACAAGTTCTTCTCATCCTGACTTGTCTGCCGGTTATTTTTTCGTAGAATCGACAGTTCGCTTCTCACGTTAATCAGGTAGCACCTTACGAACAGGTCTTGTGTTATGCGTCCCGCCAGCCGCGCCAAACGGCGAAGTAAAGCCCGCTCCCGTACCAAGAAAAAAGACCCTCTGTTCGTAGACGGCAAGCGGCCTCGGCCCATGTACGTCGATTACAAAGATGTCGAATTACTTAAGAAACTAGTCAATCGCCATGGGCGCATCGTGGGACGTCGCAAGACGGGTTGCACTGCCGTGAGTCAGCACGCTGTGACAAGGGCCATCAAACGTGCCCGTTTCATGGCATTACTGCCCTATGTGGCCGAGTGACCTTGGCACGATTGAACAAGACACCGCTCAAGCAGCCAAAGCCCGGGGTTATGTCACCGGGCTTGTTTTTTGCGCTCTGTTTTTGGCGCCTTTGTTTTTGTTGCGTTTTGTTTTTCACGAGTCATGCGGCTGAGTAACTGAATCGACGGTAGGCGTCCAGACAAACACGAACCTCACATGCCTGACACTTTTTCTGTTCAACGGCGCGTCGAATTTCGTGACACCGATGCCGCAGGTATCGTGCATTTCACAGCATTCTTCGCCTATATGGAAGAAGCGGAACACGCGCTGCTGCGTGCCTGCGATACCAGTGTCGTCGTAGAAGAGGACGGCCAAACCATAAGCTGGCCCCGGGTTTCAGCCCATTGCGACTTCTCGGGTGCCGCACATTTTGAAGAAGTGCTGACGATCGAAGTATGCGTCGAACGTCTGGGAAAAAAAAGTGCCACTTATGGATTTCGATTTATTTCGCGAGATACAGAAATCGCGGTGGGCCGTATCACCTCTGTTTGCTGTCAATTCGAGCCCAACCAGCCACCCCAGTCCATTGCAATTCCTTCAGCATTAGCCAATCGATTGAAGGCCTACCAGCGCAGTTAATCCGCGCGGAATATTTACGATGCCACAGTCATATCGATCTCGCTGTATCCCACCTTCCGCGTCAATGTTCCCTGACCCGTTGCCCTGCCCGCCAGCTACGAGACAAACCGTATGACTGCTTACCTTCAGGAACTCACGATGCGGCTCTCGGCAGGCCTGGGCATCCTTCCCGAAGCGGTCCGACAGCGTCATACCGACTATGTCAAATCGCAACAACAGGACGACGGCGGATTTGCGGGCCGTGAAGGAAGCAGTGATCTGTATTACACCAGCTTCGCCCTCCGGTCGCTCGCCATTCTAGGAGAGCTGGAAGGTCAGACGGCTGAAACGGCCGCCCATTTTGTAGAACGCCGTCTGTCGGGTCAGGAATCCATCGTCGATTTTTTTTCGCTGATCTACAGCGGCGCACTGCTCGACACAGCCGCTGGCATCGATGTGTTCTCGGAAGCATCGCCGTCATGGAAAAGCAATGTTACAGACACTCTGGAAAAACTTCGTCGCGAAGACGGTGGCTACGCCAAGGGCGCTGAGGGCGCGATCAGCAGCACTTACCACACCTTCCTGGTATTAATCTGCCTGCAATTACTGGACTGCGAAATTCCCAATCCCGACCGCGTGATCCAATTCCTGAAATCCCAGGCAGGGGAAGACGGTGGCTTTCGAGAAATTCGGGCCAGCAAACGAGCTGGAACGAACCCCACTGCGGCAGCGATCGCTACGCTACGTATCCTGGGTGGTCTGACACCAGAAATTCGTGAAGCGACGCTTGACCTGCTTGTCGAAATGCAAACCGACGAAGGTGGCCTCCGCGCAAACACGCGTATTCCAATCGCGGACCTCCTCAGTACGTTCACAGGTTCTCTCACATTGCTTGACCTGGATGGACTGGATGAAATCGACACCGCGGCAGTTGTCCAGTACATCGCAGCGATGGAGCGCGAGGAAGGTGGCTTCCATGCAGCCGCCTGGGATACGCATTGTGATGTTGAATATACGTTTTACGGATTGGGATGCCGGGCGCTGTTTGCCGCCAGCAGCTGAGCGTGTAACGTCGTCAGGATGCGTCGCACCAAACGTCACGCAGAAGCGGCGCAATGCCCCTGAATCGGCCTGCCTGCCAGACTAAACCCACCGGTGCAGCAGCAGCACCAAAACAACCGCAAACGCGTAGATCATTAGCCAGGCACGGCCGGTCGCCAGATGACGCGCCAGCCCGAGTCCCAGACCGACCATCCCCAACAGGTAGACAATCACTACTCCTAAATTGATTGCTGCTGCCAAGGCTAAATGACGGGTCCATTCAGAATCTCAGCTGGGCAAGCCACTCAGCACACAAACCAGCGCACCGCCCCGCGAAACACTTCGTCATTGGTCGCCAGCGTGTATGGATCGTAGCGGCGATACACGAGCTGGCCGTCAGATCGCACGAGTAACCAGCCGAAATCCCAGCCACCGCTGGTGTACCGCAGGGGCACTCCTGGTCGGACACGGATCAAGGGATGGGTTCCCGCCACAAACAGTCGGGTCTCCGTGTAATAATAAGCGGATCCAACCTGGACCAGCACTTCGTGCGTGGTCGAGTTGTGACCTTCAGTGCAGAGCCGATCCGCAAAGCCTGAGACAGCGACTTTGATGGCTGATCCAGACGTGAAGGCAGCGACCAGATCCGCCAACGATCCCTGTGTAATTTGCCCGCTGGCGTCATGCTGCAGGACTTCCCGCCAGGCAGGTCGTACCAGGAAACGATACACCTCAAAGTCGTATACAAAGTTCTCGCTGGGTGCATTGGTGCCAACGTCCGACTGGTCGAGCAAATGAAACTTCGGCATCTGCCCAGCGGGTTCGGTGGACGCACCAGACTCCAGTCCCGCCATTGGAAATCCATCCAGAAACGGACGCGCGATTGCCTGCGTCCCATCCTGGTTGTAAAGAAAGAATGACATTGAAGGACGAGGTCCAAATGCAGCGGGCAATTGAACTGGCTGGCGTAAATTCATCAATCCTGCCACCCATCGATGATCAACCACATAGGTAACAGCGAATTCGGCGACCTCCTGAACCAGGTCACTATTGGCAGAAGTCACATCAACGTGTTCGTTATGCAAGAATTCGGTGTAGATGCGTAAATCCGCGCCGTTGCGCACTGCATCAACCAAAGCCGCCTGACTACCGCCGATCACTTCGCGTGCGGCGTTGAGTTGCAAGACACATTCCCAACTGGACAAATCGCAGCCCCCCTCAATTTACATGAACGCTCACAACCGTTTCGCCACGCGCCACTTCCCTTGAGGCATTCGTCACGACGCGCGAATCGCCATCCTGGCAAGAGGTAAAAAGCAAACTGGCATTGAGGGCGTATTGGCCACCTGACGATTCGACTCCGCCAGTGTTCATCTGGAAACGCCAGTCCGGACAGCGGGAATCAGCTGAAGATCTCTGCCAGCGGACGACCACCTTGAACAATGTCCACAGGGCGTCCCTGGCGATCGGGCAATCGCAGCGTGGAGTCAATGCCCAATGCATCGTAAATCGTCGCCGCCAGGTCTTCAGGAGAAACTGGTTTCTCAATCGGGTACCCAGCATCTCGATCCGTCTCTCCGTAAATCGCACCACCACGAACACCCGCTCCGGCCAACACTGCTGGAAACAAGGTGCTCCAATGTCCCCGCCCCCACTTGTCATTGGCCTGGGGAGTGCGACCCATCTCGCCTACAGCAACCACCAGAGTTTCGTCAAGCAACCCGCGATCATCAAGGTCGATCAGCAACGCGGAAAGCGCCTGATCAAACGTCGGAATCAAATGTTTCTCGAGGTGTTGACTACTCCTGTGCGAATCCCAACTATAACCGTCGACACAGTCATAATGTACCGTGACAAAACGAACCCCCGCCTCGACAAGGCGGCGTGCCATGAGACAGGACTGTCCGTATAAATGCCTGCCGTAACGATCCCGCAAACGCGGGTCTTCACGGCGAATATCAAATGCTTGTCGGGCGCGATTCGAAGTGACAAGTGCCATGGCGCGCTGCTTGAACTGGTCATGCCCCTTGACCGCGCGACGCTCCGCCACTGAACGCAACTGCTGATCGTACTGCACCAGCAGGGAATTGCGACGGTTGAGCCGGTCAAGTGTCATCTGCTGATGCTTCACCAGCCCCTGAATCTCATAGTGTAATTCCTCATCACGGCAATCCCGCCAGTAAGGATTATCCTCAAGGCTCTGCTTCTGAATATCCGTCGTCAACGGGTCAAAACCGCTACCCAACCAGCCTCCGTATTGACCGGGGCGACGATACTGGCCTTTTTCCTGTAGCGCACCCAGCCAATTCGGCAGACACACATAACTGGGCAACGATCTGGAGAGCCCGCCAGGCGTGTGTTGGGATCCATACTCAACCACGGAACCCATCGAAGGCCAATCCTTGCTGGTCGCCGCAAAACCGCCACCAATTGGCACATGCCATCGATGCCCTGTTTGGATATAGTGGCCGGCACCACTGTGATCGTTGTAACTGTGTGTCATCGTCTTGACCACGCAGAACTTGTCCGACACCTGGGCCGTACGACCCAGGTGCTCACTGATTCTCAGGCCACTTGTGCGCGAGGCGATCGGTTGAAAAGGGCCGCGAATTTTGCTCGGAGCATCCGGTTTCATATCGAACGTCTCGAGCTGACTGGGCCCACCAAACAAGAACAAGAAAATCACGGACTTGGCTCGAGCCCTGGTCGGCGTCTGTTGCGCCTCAGCCTGCAGCAGGCGGGGAAGGTTGAGTCCCAGCAGACCAGCCCCGCCAGCCTCTAACAGATTGCGGCGGGTAACGCCGTCACACGTCTTTTGCGATTGGCCCAATACCGTAAGCATCACGCACTCCACAGTTGATAGAAATATTGTCTCGCGCCAGCTGCCAACAAATCCCTCAGATGAATCTTCGGCAACTGGCCATCATCCACCTGAACCCTAATGCCGCAACAAGAACTCATTGGAGTTGATCAAAGCGTGCTGTAAATCCTGCAGCCCATCCACCACAACTTTTGACTCATCGATGTAACGACGGGCAAGCTGCAGTTCGGCAGCCGTAGGTTTGCGAGGCACCGTCGCCAGATAGATTTCAATAATGACTGCATCCACATCAAGTTTTTGGTCAAGCCAACGTGCAGTTCGATTCTGCGCTGAGTCAATCTTCGCCAGAATACTGGCATTGTTGAGCAAATGGACCACCTGATTTAGCGACGGTTCTTCTTCACGCGCACAATCACAGGCCACATCACGACTGGGCCTGGTGAATGCCTGCAGGAACTTGTGTTCAATTTTTCCTTCGGCAATCGACACGGCCCGGGTTCCTTGCGGGTACCCCGGAAAGACTTCGGGAACCCCTGTCGCCGCACTAATGGCGTCGATAATCTGTTCCGCGCTCAACATCCTGACAATCGGACCGGTAAAATAACGCGCGGGGTTGGCTGCCCGCGGAGATTGCTCGGGAACCGATCGTGGAGACAATTGATAGGTCGTGGAATTGAGAATATCGCGGATAATAGGTTTGAATCGAAAACCGTATTCAACGAACTTCTCCGCCAGACCATCCAACAGCTCGTGGCTGGAGGGGGGATTGGAATCTCGAAAATCGTCGACCGGCTCTACGATTCCTTGTCCCATGAGATGGAACCAAATGCGATTGACCGTTGAACGAGCAAAAAAGCGGTTACTCGGATCGGTTAACCAATCCGCCAGCCCAATCCGACGGTCATCGGTCGACTTGAGGTCAGCCGTCTCAGTACCAAAGGCGGCCGGCGCCATGTCCGCTTCCACACCCGGCATCTTGATTTCACCCGTCGGTTGTAAAAAGACGATCTCATCATCGCGTCCAAACCGCCGTCCTTTTAGCTGCACGCGTGCGAAATGGGCCGCCAGCCCATAGTAATCGCCCTGGGTAATCGACTCAAAAGGATGATTGTGGCACTTGGCGCACTGGATCCGCACACCCAGAAACAACTGGGAAAACGACTCGGCCGCTTCATTAGGTGTCCGTGAAATCCGGTAGAAATTTGCAGCCGGTGCGTTAATCGTATTCCCGACGCTGGTTACGATTTCGCGCGCTACCACATCAAAAGACCGGTCCGCGGCAAAATTTCTGACCAGGAACCGATGGAAATTGTGAACGCCACGTTCCGAGATCGCCTCGCGATTACCACGCATGACATCAGCCCATTTGAGCGCCCAGAACTGGGAATAGGCGTCGGATTCGAGCAGCTGATCGATCAACTTGTTACGCTTCTGCGGATCACGTGATTCGAGAAACTCGCGGGCAGCAACCGGCCCTGGTATGGCTCCTACCAAATCGAGATAGACACGTCGCAAAAAAACCGCATCCGTCGCCTTCTCCGCCGGACGCAACTGCAGCTCTCGTTGTTTCGCAAACACGTGTCGATCGACATAGTTACTTTCCGGTGGTGCAACAAACTCAAAATCGGGATCCTGACGAATGTACGTCATGCGAACCGTCTGAATCTGATCGAGATAACGCACCAGAACCGCAGCCTCCCCGGTTGCATGAAACTCGACCAGGCCCCCACGCGACACGGTCACCTCAGGCTCTGACGGTGTCGTAAAAACCGCCAGATCGGTCACATCCCGCAACATCCCATCGGAATAGTGCGCACGTACGACCAGCTGTTGCTTTGGGCCGCTGGCATGGAGCCGTTGACGTCCAGGAAGTACCTCAAGACGCTGCAGTTGACGCGACATGTCCGGTCCGTCGGGTGGTCGCGAACCCAACTCCGAAATCCATGTTCGTATCTGCTGGTAAGCCTCCTCATCGGCACGCAGCTGGACTCCTCCCTGGTGCGCGACAACACCGGTCGCCTTCTGCAACGCCAGGCTCTTTTCTGGTTCCAGTGGGTTGATCCGACGACTAAATGAATCGCGTGTCAAGAAACGGAAATCGAGAGCCGGCTCAAAACCGCGCAGACTCAAACGGAAACCATTCTTCCCTTGAGGCGACCCGTGACAAGCTCCTTGATTGCAACCGCCACGACTGAGCGCGCCAATCACCTCGGTCGCAAAGTCAACCGGCGCGTGAACCTGCGTTCCTGTCACAGAAACACCCACGCGAGTCTGATGCTCTTTCCACTGGACAACCACCTCCGCAGTCCCGTCACTCACTGGCAACAATACGCCACCCGCTTCCACCCTGACGATACCCGGATCGCTACTGGTGAAATGGGCAGCGGCGGTGACATCGGCGGTCGTCGAATCTGACCACTGAGCAGACACCAGCAGCCGCTGGTGCCAACGACTACTCATCAGCTGCACCTGGTTCGGTGACACGACAATCGCCTGTGGCGGACCGGCTTCCTCCGAAAACACCGAAGAAACCGCACAAATCCAAAAGCAAGTCAGCAACGCGAACGAGCAGCGCATAAGAACATCCCGCTATTGAGTCACATCTGTACAACTCAATCTTAATCGATTCTTGGCCGCAAGGGGACACGGAAGACATCCCCGGACCATTTCAGCCAGCAGGTAAGCCGATGAGCGGTCAAGAGGCCGCCGTTTCCCCAAGCTTCTTTTCTGTGGCAACGTACAGCATGCGCAATTCGTGCAACACCTGCGTCAGCATCTCCGACTCCTCGGCGGTCAGGTTTCCCTTCGTCTTTTCTTCCAATACCGCCAGCGTATCAATCAGATGCCGTGCGATCGTCGGCTCGGGCTTGACTTCTTCTTTTCCTTCGGGAGAAGGAAATTGCCCTAACGTCACCATAACTTGGGTCGCCAATGTGGTCACGAGAACGGAAAAAGAGGCCGGCGGTGGTGCCTGCGCACCGTTCTCCTCGTCCCCCTGTTTCGAATCTCGCAGATCTTCTGCGACCTGCTTTTCCTGCTCGGCGTGGGACTTCCAGTCCTCGTCGATAATGATCTTCGGTTTGTCAGGCTTCTCGTCAGTCATTCGTTTGCCCCATCAACTACAGCCCAATAAATTGCCGCCACAACATCGAACGGATACTGAATCAGGAAGTCTCTGCACCTATTGAGGAACGCTGTTCCCCACGTTGCGAGTGATGTTCAATCGCAGCGCCAATGAAGCCAGCAAATAACGGATGCGCAGAGGTTGGTTTGGATTTAAACTCGGGGTGAAATTGAACCGCAACAAACCAAGGGTGCTCAGGGATTTCGAGAATCTCGACAAGCTCTCCATCCGGGCTCGTTCCTGTCACCGCCATTCCGTGTGCAGCAAACTGATGACGATAGGCATTATTGAACTCGTACCGATGTCGATGACGCTCCGAAACATCCTCGGTCCCGTAACAATCAAAGGCGTGGCTCGTCACATTTAACTGAGCCGGATGGGACCCGAGTCGCATTGTCCCGCCCATGTCCGTAATCTGTTTCTGTTCATCCAGCAAACAAATTACCGGATGTTCCGTGTTCTTTTCGAACTCGGTTGAATTCGCTTGTTTCAATTCGACAACCCGCCGGGCAAACTCGACCGCCGCGCACTGCAATCCAAGACAAATACCAAAAAATGGGATCTCTCGCTCGCGCGCAAATCGAATCGCTTCAATCTTGCCCTCAATTCCGCGTTCTCCGAATCCGCCTGGCACAAGCAGTCCGTCATAAGCTCCCAACAGTCGTTCGGGCCCCTCCCGTTCCACATCTTCACTCAGAATCCGGCCGATGCGGACTTGAGTTCGATGATGCATGCCCGCATGGTCCAGCGCCTCGTAAATCGATTTGTAGGCATCGCTATGCTTGGCATATTTGCCCACAACAGCGATGCTGATTTCATGCTCTGGATTGCGCAGCCGGTGGATTAGATCTCTCCACGGACTGAGATCCAGCGAACTGGCCGGCAACCGCAGACGCTTCACAATCAGCTCGTCGAGACTGTTCTCTACCAGACTGAGCGGCACTTCATAAATCGAAAAATCTTTGTCTTTCTCTTCAATCACTGCGTCAATACTGATGTTGCAGAATAACCCTATCTTCTCGCGGTCTTCTCGACTCAACGACCGCTCGGTCCGACAGACCAGCACATCGGGCTGGATCCCAATTTGTCTCAACTGACCCACCGAGTGTTGGGTCGGCTTGGTCTTCAATTCCCCCGCGGCCTTCAGGTAAGGGACTAACGTCAAATGCATATAGAGACAATGTTCTTTTCCGACATCGAGTGAAAACTGCCGAATCGCCTCCAGAAATGGCTGACTTTCGATGTCACCGACTGTCCCGCCAATCTCGGTGATCACCACATCCACATCGTCATCGGCAAGCCGATGAATCACGCGTTTAATTTCGTTGGTGATGTGCGGAATGACCTGAACAGTCTTTCCCAAGAAAGCCCCTTTGCGTTCCTGCTCGATCACAGAAAGGTAAATCTGTCCAGTCGTGTAGTTGGAATCGCGCGTGAGAGGACTATTCGTAAAACGTTCGTAATGGCCCAGGTCGAGGTCTGTTTCGCTGCCATCGTCCAGAACATAAACCTCACCGTGCTGGTAGGGGCTCATCGTACCTGGATCGACATTGATATAAGGATCTAACTTCTGCATCCGCACGCGCAACCCACGCGATTCGAGTAACATCCCGATCGACGCGCTGGTCAATCCTTTGCCCAGGGAACTAACCACTCCACCGGTCACAAAAATGTGCTTGGTCATACTCCGTTACCTTCCCTGCTTCTTCTCTCCGTGGGGGGATTCCAGCTCGGCTGGTTCCAGCATCCGGCAACCACCTGGCAAACACGTGCCAAGAAAACACCACTGACCAAGCGTCCTTCACAGGAGACTCGCTGCAGCACACGCCGGTTGCTCAACATGGGCTTCCTCAGGATGACGGTTCCGTACGGGCCACAGCAAAATGGCTCATCTGAAACCATCTCCACTGCCTTGGCGGCCAAACACCTGCAGATCGTGTGAAACCAACCCGAGCCCTGACGCGCGCTCATGGCCTGCGATAACGTGACCCGCAACATGGCTGCGAATACGGCATCCTAGCAATTCTCGAAACGCCTGACAAACGCCTGATAATCCGCCTGTGTATCCACACCGATCGTCGGTTCGTCAATCACCCCAACACGGATCGTATGACCTGCAGCCAGGACACGTAATTGTTCGAGTTTCTCAATCTCTTCAAGGTCAGCGGGGGGAAGATTCGCCAGCTCCAAGAGAAAATCACGCCGGTAAGCGTAGAGCCCGATATGCTGGAAAAATCGCGGGGGTTCACTCTTGAGAAGCCGATCATCCCAATCGCGTGCATAGGGGATCGGGGCGCGGCTGAAATAAAGCGCATGCCCCTGTTGGTCAAACACGACTTTGACACAGGCTGGGTCCTCAAGATTCTGGCGTTGCCGGATGGGCGTCGCCAGTGTCGACATCGCAGCAGTCGGCTCCTCTTCTAATAATTGAATTGCCAGATCGATGGCTGTGTGTGAAATCTCCGGCTCATCACCCTGTACGTTGACCACGATATCGACATCATCCAGTTCAGCAGCAACTTCAGCGACGCGATCTGTCCCACTGGGGGCTGAGGGATCGGTCATCCGCACCTGACCGCCAAATGCACGTACTGCCTGCGCGATTTCTTCGTGATCCGCAGCCACGCAAATTCCTGCCGGCCGCGTCGCTCGGGCAGCCGCCTCGTAGGTGTGCTGTATCAGTGGCTTGCCGGTGTCCCCTAGCAGCAACTTGCGCGGCAATCGCGATGATGCCAGGCGTGCCGGAATCACAATTTGACTACGCAAATGCAGGCGTAATTGAGGAGCGGACTCTTTCATCACCTGTTCTCCCACGGCAACACGCGACTCGACAACTGCAGACAGACCCCAGCGAGCAGCGCCGGAATCGTAGGATCTTTGACAGATTCTGTCTATTGCAGCACAAGCGGGCACCAACGATGTGATAGCCGTGCCACAGAAAGATGCTACAATTCGCGGGATTTGTCGCTTGCTGCAACCCGTTGCTTACGACTTATGGGTGCCCTGTGAATCAACCCCGTCTTCCTGGTTCGATCTACGTCGATGTCGCCAACACACCGTGGCAACCGACGCCTTTTGATGGAATTTCCATCAAGATCCTCTGGCAGGACGACCAGAGTCAGGCATACACCGCTCTGTTCAAGGCAGAACCAGGCGCTCATTTACCACTGCACCGCCATCGGGGCGTCGAACAGACGTTCATTCTGCAGGGCCGGTTGGTTGACGACGAGGGAGAGTGCACCGCAGGTAATTTCGTCTGGCGACGGCCCGGATCCGTCCACGAAGCCCACGCCCCGGAAGGGCTTCTGGGCATCGGCATCTTCCAGGAACCCAACGAGTTCCTGGAAATTCCGACGTCCGAAAATCCACAGGCCTGACACCAGTTGGCGAAAATACAGGCTCAAACGCCAGTCATCGGTCGCTGACGGTAAAAGTACTTCTTGACCAGGTCGTCTGCCGGTGGAGGCGTCATCAGCGTGACGACGTAACCAATAACAAACGACGCCAGCAGACCGACAACAACAGGATCCATGTCCCAGGGCTTGAACGCGGAAAAGCCTTTACCCTGCAAGAATCCAACACAATACAAGGACAGATGGGCCAGGAAGCCCGAAAGCATGGCGGCAATACAGCCCTGGTGGTTGGCGCGTGGCCAGTAGAGCGAGTAAACCACGGCGCCGAGGAAGCAAGACGCCAACCCGCTACCGGTATAAACAATGATGTCCTGCAAAAACTCCGGTGGGTGTAACGCCCCCAACAAGGCTCCCAGACCAATGATCATTGTGAACGCATAGCTCAACTTCTTGATCGCCTGCTCGGTCGCATCACGGTCAATATTGCGCTGGTAGATATCCCGCACCAGCGCCGAGGAAATCATCAGCAGGAAACTGTCGACCGTCGACATCACGGCGGCAAACGGGGCTGCGATCAGCAACCCCGCCAGCCAGCCCATGCCGATATTGGAGGTCAGCTCCACTGCCATCTGAGGCATAATCCGATCTGGTTCCGACTCCATTCCCGGAATCAACACTCGGGCACAGCAGAAAATCACAACCAGCGGAAAATAAATCGCAGAATAGTAAAGCGCCACAGTGAAGATTGAACGGCGCAATGTCGGCGTGTCCTTGAAGGCCATCAAACGCACCATATTGCTAGGTTGCCCCGTTCCCGAAATCGCCCACATGAAAAAGAACGATATCGCCAGGCTCAGCGGCAAAAAACCATTCGCACTCTCTCGGTGCGGACCTGGCCCTGTGACGTACGCACCCTGCTGGTCCTCGCTAGCGCCGTACACATAGTCAACAACGTCCACCGCACTGAGCGCCACGACACCCGTACGATCCCTGTCCCCCTCTTGGTTTCCTGCGATGCGGTCACGGACGCGCTGGACATCACCGGCAGAGACAATTTCCCACACATCTGCTTTTTCTACAGTCGGCGTTTGCTCGGTCAGGACATGCCTTTTGACGATCTTGAACAGTCGCGTGGAGCCATTTTCGGAATCCATGAACACCCATGCGCCAGACGGTATCTCCACATCACTAGCGGGCGCCACACTTTCCAGTGTGGCGGTTCCTTTCCGCGGCGGAACCATCCTTGCCAGAGAACGCGTAACCAGTTCTAGATTCCCACCGCTCGACTCGGCTCCCTCTTCCACTTCGGCACGTGACGCTGCAGCGATGCCGGCCTGATTGATTGCCAGCGGCAACATAATGATCACGCCAACCACCATCACGATGCCCTGCATCACATCGGTCCAGACCACCGCGTGAAAACCACCGTAAGTTGTGTAGAGAATGACGGAAATCCCAAACACCAGTAAGCAAAGTACATATTCACTACCCAATGGCGATAGCGCCGTAAGCCCCTCGGGAAGCGCACTAGCAGCCTGGCCAAACAGGTCAATCGGGCCGAGTAAGGTGCGCAAAATCTCACTTCCTGCCTTGAATTGAGCCACCAGGTTAAAAGTCATGAAAAAGACAATCAGTGCGACAGCAATCAGTCCAAAAGGAGCACTACGAAATCGATCCCGCAGCACATCGGGAATCGTGATAGCGCCTGAAATACGCGCCACCTGATTGATTCGTTTTCCCAATAGTCCCATAACACAGATAGGTACCACCATGTAACTTCCGATCCACAAACCCAAGGACCACCCATGGGTGTAAATCTTGGAAGGGAAGCCCATGAAGCTCCCGCCGGATGAACTCGTCGCCGCGAGGGTGAGCGCAAACGCCCACACCCCTAAACCGCGACTCCCCAGGAAATACTCACTGAGAAAGTTACGGTTTTTGAGCAGTCGGTTGGAAAGACCGGCGATCAGAAACACACCAATGATATAGATCAAGAAAGTGATCAGTACTGCATTACTGGATTCTGCAATCAACAGCGCCTGAATTTTCATTACGGCGATTCCTCTCCGTTAGCAACGTGTTGCTGGTGGGACTCGTCTTCGTCACCTGCGGTTCCCAAGTCACCATCTTTCATAAAGCTGAAACAAAACCAGGTGGTAAACAGGTCTGCCACCAGCCAAGGGAGGCCGATTCCCCAAACGATCCAGGAAGGAACGCCAAAAAGAGTTGGAATATTGGCCGGGTCCTCAACGCCATACCCCGTGAAATAACAGTAGGGCACCGCCCACAGCATGGCGATAAACCAGACCAGAAAAATCACGATCGCTTCACGCCGAGCGTGGAGGAAAAAAGGATCCAGCTCAAAATCCGAGTCGGTTGTGTTTGACATAATTTTTTCCACTCAATCGCTGACTGATTGATCCATCACACTATTTCCCTGAGGAAACCCATCGATGTGCCCCGTGGCGCCACCACCTGGACCCACACAGTACCAGATACCGATGGCAATTGTAGAAGCGGGAAACCGGTCATTTC
Source organism: Planctomycetaceae bacterium (assembly GCA_002724245.1). Classification (GTDB taxonomy): domain Bacteria; phylum Planctomycetota; class Planctomycetia; order Pirellulales; family Pirellulaceae; genus UBA9264. Next base: position 14,461 of record PBOG01000246.1, on the reverse strand, counting down.
AAGCGGGACAAACCCCGCGCCGACGAGTTCTCACAGATTGGCCGCCTGTCGCGAGCGTCCGGTGCACACCATTTGCAGCACCTACGGACAGTCAACCAGCGCCCTCAGAAACAACCCGCCCAGCGCAGGTCGCGGCCGACTGGCTGACTGCAACAGATATCAGAAAGACCTGTACCAGAAGGCCTCCGTGCCAGACCACCGGACACTTCGTTCATCCCGCCTTACGCACACCAGACGCTTTCGGTGCAGGCTTTTCGGGTTCTACCAAACGCAACGTCGGTGCACTGGAACTGCGGCGGGCCTGCACAAAACCGCGTTCTCCACCAGCAAGGAACTCCGTTAACACGCGGACAGCACCTGTCGTAGCTTGCGTACCCAGGCGTGAGAGCACTTCTTTCCAGGCCAATTCGCTCCGGTAAATCACCCGATAAGCTACCTTCAGCTGGGAAATTTCCTCGTTGGAAAATCCCTGCCGGCGTAATCCGACAAGATTTAAACCCACGACCTCATTCGACTGACCGTCCACCATCATATAGGGGGGAACATCACGTTTGATCGCCGCCTGTCCACCGACCATGGCATGGCAGCCAATGCGGCAAAACTGATGGGCCGCGGAAGCACCCGCCAGGTATGCGTGGTGACCAACATGCGTATGCCCACCCAAGAGGACATTATTCGTCAGTATCGTATGATCTTCGACACAGGCGTCGTGGCCGATGTGTGCCGCCACCATGATCATGTTCTGATTGCCAACCTGGGTCGACTCGCCCTCGTGCAAACCCGCATGAATCGTCACCATTTCACGAATCTGATTGCGATCACCAACAATCAGATTTCCAGTGCGCTCGGCAGCCTGTAAATGCTGTGGGCGACCACCCAGGACCGCCCCGTCTTCAATGCGGTTATTGGCTCCCAACACGGTATTTCGCTTGAGAACCACGTGGCTCGCCAGGTGGCATCCTTCTCCTACCTGAACACCTTCTTCGATGACACAAAACGGCCCCACAGTCACGTCCTTGCCAAGTTCGGCAGCGACACTAACCACAGCGGTAGAGTGAATATTTGCAGTCAACGTCTTTCTCTCACTAGTCAAGACACCAGGTGCGCTGAGCGCTGGCGTGCCCATTCTGCGAATCAGCCGATTCCAATCAAGGTGGATTCGCCGTTTTGCCGGGTAGAGGTGAAGAAAAATCTGTACAAAGCTGACATTCCACGCTGTTCGAACGGAATGTGGCTCCGACAAAATGCTACGATGTGTGGTTTAGCTGCGTATCTCTACTTAATCTGCACTCATCTTTGCGCAACGCCTGGCTTTGCGCAATGTCCGGCAAGGAAACGAACATGGCAAACGTCGAGGAACTCTACAATGAAGCGGAACAACTCAAGAGCGAAGGGAACTACGAAGCCTGTATCAGCAAACTCGATACGCTGATTGAGCAAGATAGCAACTACGTGCTAGCACACCTGGCGTTAGCAGTGGTGCATGGAAAACTGGGACAACACGAACAGGCCGTCCGACACGGACAGCGCGCCTGCGAATTGGATTCCCAAGATCCGTTCACTTTCACAGCCTTGAGCGTGACTTTTCAGCGCGCCTTTGCCGGAACACAAAATCAGGAGTTCATTCAGCTTGCAGAAGATGCCATGGCGCGGGCCCACAGTCTGCAAGGCCAACGTTAAGACCGCATTGCAACACGCTCGCTCCGACTCAAGCAGCAGAACTGCCGACAAACGGTGTTACTGTCTGATGCGCGCCAGGTGTTACAACGGCCCGACAAAACAGCCAAGGAGTTGCCAGCCAGCTGGTCCAGCGATCAGCCGATCACTCCGGAACGTCATTTCCGCTGGGCAACATTAGCTCGACGGGAACCAGGGCGTTCAGGCTGCCGGAACGAAACCCCTCCAGGTCGAGAGTGACAAACTTGAAGCCAATCTGCTTCAGTTCAGCACCCAGCTGACAATGGAAATCGGACCGTAACAATCGTGAAAAATCGTCGAGGGGAATCTCCAGTCGCGCCAAATCGCCGCTGTGGTATCTGACACGGACTGTCGGGAATCCGTGCTCGCGCAACAGGGCTTCTGCGCGATCAATCATTGCCAATCGGTCGGGAGTGACTTCCTCACCATAGGCGACGCGACTGGCAAGACACGGCATGGCAGGCTTGTCCCAAACCGGCAAATCCCAATGCAACGCCAGGTCTCGCACTTCCTGTTTGCAGATCCCACACTCCGCTAAGGGACTGCGCACCTGATGTTCACCAGCAGCCCGCATTCCTGGACGATAATCTCCCAAATCATCTGTGTTGGCGCCGTTGACGAGAATGCCTTGACGGACTCGCCCAAGCAACATCTCCATCCTGCCATATAGCTCATCCTTGCAGTGGTAACAACGGTCAGGTGCATTACGTGTGTAGGAATCGTTAGCAAATTCCTCCGTCTCAATTACCTCATGACGGATGCCGATCTGATCCGCTAGCTGTCGAGCTGCCTCCAATTCGCCTCGCGCCAAACTAGGGCTACAACCGGTCACTGCCACTGCCCGGGTCCCCAAAGCCAGATGTGCTGCCTGGGCAACCACAGCACTATCAACACCGCCAGAAAACGCTACCGCAACTTCTTCCATCGACGCCAGCAAACTCAGCAGGCGTTCGCGCTTCCCGGTCAATTCATCTTGTTCCTCAGCGAGCGACACAACGGACCCCTGAAACTAGAGAATCTGACAGCAGCGACTTGGACAATGACTTGTGCCTGACGGCAACTCCTCCACCGCAATGCCGTGGCGATGAGTTTTGTGAGAGCCCGCAGTCATAAAGGGGGAACCTGGATTCCGGGTTGTGTGATCCGGTGGGAAGATCCCCCGGCTATACACGCAGCCAGAACCGTAATAAGTTCCCAGCGGACCTCTTATCGGCTCCCCAAAAAATCACACCGACATCACGAACATGGCAGAGAAGATGCCGCAGTATTGTGTAATTATGCATCGTAACACTGCCCGCTGAGGCAGACAATAACCGGATGCAACCGACCCGTCCCGGCACCGGCTGGCTCTCGCATTGGGTCATCTCGCGGTATGATGATCTTTCCGCAAACCCGACCCAGCGGAGGCCTGCAGACTCGTACCCGGTCGATTGACGGCTGATGTATGTCTGCTCAGGTTTGCCGGGCAAGCGATAACAAAGATGCGTGACTACAACAGTAATTCCATGCCTCAACATGACCGTGTACAAGTGACAGCACCCAGTCGTCTCCATTTTGGACTGATGTCCTACGGTGGTCCCGGACGGCAGTTCGGCGGCGCTGGTGTGATGATTGACCAACCGTCTACCCAGCTGACAGTGCGTGCCGCACACACTTTCTCGGCTGCTGGACCCGGAGTCCAGCGTGCCATCCATTTCGCTAAAACCTGGTCGAACAACCACTCCATCGATTTGGATTGTCACCTCGAAATTGTCCAGTTGCCACCAAAACACGTCGGACTGGGCACCGGAACCCAACTGGGCTTGTCCGTTGCGGCTGCCTTGAACGCGTTGTACGGAATTGTGCCGGCCAGGCCGCGTGAGCTGGCCGCGAGTGTCGGCCGGGGCAAACGCTCAGCTGTCGGCACCCATGGGTTTTTCCTGGGTGGTCTGATCGTGGAACGCGGAAAACAAAGGGACGAGCCGCTCTCTCCGCTCGACTGCCAATTATCACTGCCTGAAGATTGGCGCGTTGTGCTGATACGACCAACCGACTTCTGCGGTCTTTCCGGAATTGCGGAACAGCAAGCCTTTTCCGAATTGCCAACAATTCCCCCAGCGGTAACGGAAACACTAACGGACGAATTGCGCCAAAATCTGTTACCCGCAGCAGCCCAGGGTGCCTTCACCGCGTTCTCCGAAAGCCTGTTCCGTTACGGACAACTGGCGGGTTCGTGTTTTGCCACGCAGCAAGGCGGTTCCTACAACGGCCCACGCTTGACTCAGCTGGTCCACCAGGTACTGGAAATGGGAGTCCAGGGTGTCGGACAGAGTTCCTGGGGCCCCACGTTGTTCGCACTGTTTCCAACGCTCGCTTCAGCCGAGACGTTTTGCACCAAACTGCGTCAGCTTCCCGACCACGATGGAATGGACGTATTGATCAGCCATATCAATCGCGGCGGCCACCGCCTCTCTACCAGTGACCGTTCCTCCGCCACCGACCAGTCCCGCGCCACTCCCTGAATCCAGCGTATATACGTTCAGAGGAACCACGTTCTTTCCCATACCGGGTTTGCAACATCTGGATCGCCGACTACAAATCCTGTTTGCCAATGGGCACAATTGCATGCGTTGTGATCATGCGCTACTGGCAATCAAGGCTGGCGTTACTTTGACCATCGTATTGCCCCACATAATCGAGATTTCGCTGTAACGCGAAACTGGAGAAAAAACACATGGCGACATTGGGGGTCAACGTAGATCACGTCGCAACGGTTCGGGAAGCACGGAAAACGTACGAACCTGACCCGGCATGGGCAGCCGCGTTGGCAGAACTAGGGGGCGCAGATGGAATTACAATTCACCTCCGCGAAGACCGGCGTCACATTCAGGACCGAGACCTCAAAGTGATGCGCGAGACTGTCGCAGTCAAACTCAATCTGGAACTGGCCTGTGCAGAAGATGTCTTGATGATTGCTACGGAAACACGCCCGGACCAGGCAACACTCGTGCCCGAACGCCGTGCTGAAGTCACTACAGAAGGCGGGCTGGACGTGGTCGGCCAATACGATACCATTGCCGCAGCAGTAGACCGGCTCCAGTCAGCTGGCATTCCCGTCGCATTGTTCCTGGATCCCAGCCCGCCGCAAATCGAAGCAGGTGCTAGGCTCGGTGTTCAGGCGATTGAATTACACACCGGTTCCTACGCCCTTGCCCAGGGCGACTCGCAAGCCGGGGAGCTGGAAACCCTGCGGACTGCCGGTGAATTGATCCGTCAATCGGGAATCAAGTTACACGCTGGCCATGGTCTTACCTACCAAAACGTCCAAGCGATAGCCGCGTTAGAAGGTATGGAAGAGCTTAACATTGGACACAGTATTATTTCCCGCGCTTTGCTGACAGGAATCGAGACAGCCGTGCGTGAAATGAAACGTTTGATCGACCAGTCCGGTAACTGAGAGCACGCAACCGGAGTGGACACGAACCCACTCCCGCCTCCCGCAGTCAGCGAGATTGCTTCCCAGCAGGCCGAATAGCATCTATTATGTTCGCTGCCCGTCGTGGGGCCTGCCACCCATTCCCAAGCTCTCTACGTGAGTCAACTTCCATGGCCCGAAAAGGTTCTTCGTTCGCCGGTCTTTCGGTGGCGTTAGTCACTCCTTTCCGAAACGGCGAAATTGACCTCAGTGCATTGCGTCAACAAGTTGAGTTTCAGATCGACGCCGGCACAAAGTGCCTCTGCCCTGTCGGCACGACTGGTGAATCACCAACATTGTCACACGCAGAACACGAACGTGTCATTTCCGAAGTCGTCCAAGTTTCTGCAGGACGCATCAAAGTCATGGCGGGCACCGGATCAAACAGCACATCAGAAGCGCAAAGGCTGACTCGCTGGGCAGCGGCAGAAGGCGCAGACGCAGCGTTAGTCGTAGCGCCCTATTACAACAAACCGACGCAAACGGGATTCTACGAGCACTACAAAGCACTGGCTGAAGAAAGCTCCATTCCCATTTGTATCTACAACATCCCGGGCCGCACCAGCAAGAATATCGAACCGGAAACCATTGCAAGGCTGGGCGAGTTCGAACAAATCACCATGGTCAAAGAAGCGACTGGCTCACTTGACCAGGCATCGGAAATACTCAACACGACTGAACTGACATTACTCAGTGGCGATGACAGCCTGACATTGCCTCTGCTCTCGATCGGTGGCGAAGGAGTCATCTCGGTTGTCGGCAACATTGTCCCCACGGATATGATCCAACTGGTGGATGCTTACCGTTCTGGCGATGCGACGGTCGCAACGAAGATGCACCACCGACTGTTCCCACTTTGTCGCGACCTGCTGGGTATTGCCACCAATCCGATCCCCATCAAAACAGCGATGCAGCTGTTACACCGCGACTCCGGCGAAATGCGTTTACCGATGACTCCGTTAGAAGACGCCGCACTAGCGGCATTACGGAAAACATTGGGAGACTACGGCCTACTTGCGGTCTGACACGCGCGACACGCGGGTGGGAAGGCCGGTTTGGGTTTAGCGCATCAACTCACAGATGTGCCAGGCCTGGAAAGAGGCCAGTGACTCCCACAGCCCAAAGCATCCACTGATGGACGCGCACCAACAGAATCTTTTTTCGCTTGACCCGCCCGATCGACACGTCGAGCCCGAGTCGGAAGCAGCCATCGCAACAGTGGTATTCGCAGACCCTCCCTTCGGTCCTTACGATTACCGCATTCCCGACAGCTTTCTCCAACACGTCCTTCAAGGGCAACGGTTACAAGTTCCACTGGGAGCGGGAAACCGAGTGGTTACCGGATACTGCACCAAGGTTGAAACGCGTCAGGGTCGTTTCTCGCGTTACAAAGAAATCAAGTCAATCATCGACGACACGCCTCTGGTCACGCCGCGCATGCTGGAACTAACCAGCTGGATGGCCCGTCATTACATCTGCCATTGGGGCCAGGTTCTGGAAGCGGTGGTCCCCGCCAGTGTGCGTGGTCAGGCAGGCACACGGGAACAACTTTTCCTTTCCGTCTCAACGGCTGTGGCTGCACGTTTAACTCAGCTCAAACTGCCTCCCAAACAGGCTGCCGTCCTGCGCACCCTGGCTTCCTCGTCGACACCGCTGACTCCACAACAAGTCGCCAAGGCTGCAAACTGTACACAGGGCCCAATCAACGCGCTGCGCAAGAAGCAGTTACTCCATACGGAACGTCGACGGATCCAGCAAGCGGATCTTGTTGAGCACGCCGTCACAGCCGAAGCTGCCAAAACATTGAACCCCGACCAGCAACAAGCGCTCGACGTTATTACCAGTCAGATTCATGCGGGGACGAGCGCAACAACACTCGTACATGGGATCACCGGGAGTGGAAAAACCGAAGTTTACATCCGTGCCATCGAAGAGGTCATTCACCAGGGCCGGCAGGCCATTGTGCTGGTACCAGAGATCAGCCTCACCCCGCAAACCAGGCAGCGTTTTCGGTCACGTTTCGAACGTGTGGCAGTGCTGCATAGTCACCTCAGCGCCAGCGAGCGCCACTGGCAATGGCAACGGATTGTCGCCGGCGATATCGATGTCGTAGTCGGTGCGCGCAGCGCCATATTCGCACCGACACCCAAACTGGGCCTGATTATTCTGGATGAAGAACACGACGCATCTTTCAAACAAGACAACGTGCCCCGTTACCAGGCGCGCGATGTCGCTTTGAAGCGCGCCCGCATTGAGCAAATTCCACTCGTCCTCGGCTCGGCAACCCCGTCACTGGAGAGCTGGCAACAAGCACAGCAGGGACGATTTGAACTGGTACGCCTGCCGCAACGTGTGCTTAACCGTCCATTGCCGGATGTGGCGACCATCGATCTGCGCAATGAACAGCAGACACGTGGTAGTAGTGGTGCGATCGGTCGTCAAATGCACCAGGAAATCCAACGTGCTCTGCGCGATGCAGGACAGGTAATCTTGCTGTTGAATCGACGCGGGTTTTCAACTTCGATTCAATGCCCTCAATGCGGTCATGTAGTCAAATGCGATGATTGTGATATTGCGCTAACACATCACCGAGAAAAAGACCATGTGCGTTGCCATTACTGTGACTACCAGGCCACCGCACCCGCCCGCTGCCCCGAATGTCAATTTGACGCCATACGCTATGCAGGATTGGGTACACAAAAACTAGAAGCGGAAGTCCGGCGACGTTTTCCAGAAGTCTCGGTGCTACGAATGGACAGCGACAGCATGCAGCGGCCTGGCAGCCACGAACAGGCCCTGGCCCGATTTCGTGCCGGTGACGTGCAGATTCTCGTCGGGACCCAGATGATTGCCAAAGGACTTGACTTCCCCAATGTCACCCTGGTCGGAGTGATCAATGCCGACACTGCCTTGCATTTCCCCGATTTTCGGGCTGCTGAACGAACCTTCCAACTGGTAACTCAAGTCGCTGGACGGACCGGTCGCGGAGACAAGGGCGGCCGTGTGCTGGTGCAGACTTTTAGCCCAGAGCACCCGGCAATACAAGCTGCCACGCGACACGACTACCGCGCTTTTGCAGATACCGAATTGCCGATCCGTCAACAATTCGCATATCCACCGTTCGGACGGATGATTCGTCTGGTCATGCAAGGTCCACAGGAAAAAACAACCGAAATTTTTTCCGAGCAACTCAGTGATCAACTGACTGCCGCGATCGCGGATTCTACAGAGACCGTCAGACTCTTGGGGCCCGCCCCCGCTCCTATTTCGAAATTGCGTGGTCGATTTCGGTTTCACCTGTTATTGCAAGCAGCGACTGGCAAGACACTGCGCTCCCTGGTCGCCGCAACTTTGCAGGACATCAAGTGTCCCGGCGATCTGCAACTAATGATCGATGTCGACCCTCTCAGCCTGCTGTAATGCAACAGGCTGACGGACCTGGCAACTCTCGCGAAACCAATCGCGGTGTACTATAACGACCACTGCTGGTTTGCGACTTTTCACGGTGTGGGGGTGTGATGGACACAAATAAGCGCGAACTCCTCGGGCGTTATCAGATCGTCTCGGAACTCGGTTCAGGCGGTATGGGAACGGTTTATCTGGCCAAGGACGCAACGCTTCAGCGGGACGTTGCCATCAAGGTCCTCAATAATGCCGCAGTTGTTGACACGGTGAGTGTCGAAAGATTCAAAAGAGAAGTCAAAGCGATCGCCAGCTTGTCGCATCCCAATGTCATCGGACTGTATGACTTTACCGATGAAGACGGCACGTACTTTGCTGTGATGGAATATGCCCAGGGAACGACGCTCGATGAACGGATGACTGCGCAACCACTCTCGCGTGACGAAGCGATGCAATTCGCAACCGGAATGGCGAGCGGGCTGGCGGCTGCCCACCAGGCGGGGGTAATCCACCGTGATATCAAACCCAGCAACGTGATGATCACAAAGTCCAATCAGGTCAAGTTACTCGATTTTGGGCTCGCCACCGAGCGACAAACGCTCGATCTGGGTGATGAGACAATGAGTTCACCCGAACTGCAAACGCAGATCGGAACGATCATGGGCACGGTTGGCTACATGTCCCCGGAGCAAGTCAGGGGCAATGCCTCTGACAAGCGAAGTGACATTTTCTCGTTCGGTGCCGTGCTTTTTGAAATGCTGACCGGACAGCGTGCATTCAAACGCGACAGCACCATTGAGACAATGAGTGCAATTCTCAATGAGCCGGTACCACCGATCGACACCAAGGCGTTTGCCTCGGGTGACCCGCTCTTTACCATCGCCAGGAAATGTCTGGAAAAATCGGCGAATGACCGCTATCAGACCGTCACGGAACTGATCGACGCACTCAATGCTATCGAGTCCACCCCAGAAGTTACCCGCAAACAAACGGCTGGCATCAGCAATCGCATCCTGGTAATGGGCGCGATCGCGGTGGTTGCGATTATCGCCACGTTCTTGTTCTTGCAAACGAGTGACACGTCACTACCTCCCGCCAGGACAACGGCACAAACGGATGAAGGCGAATCGGCGTCAGGTACCACTGCGGTCAATGCAACCAGTCATGCCCGGCAGGTCGACTTGCCCCAAATGCTGGCACTGGTCAACGAGGGTGAGTTCATCCAAGCGTATGCGATCGGGGAAAAACTCAAAGAACATTTAGCGGACGACGCCCTCTTCAAAGTGGCCTGGGAAAAAGTCGCGAGACCCTTCACGATCACCAGTCAACCTGCTGGGGCCACCGTGCGCTATGGAGACTACGGGACAGATCCGTCTACGTTCACCGAACTGGGACAGACACCCATCACGGAAATCCGGCTGTCGACATCACCGAAGCAGTTCATTTTCACATTAGACGGACACCACAACGCAATTGCCACGACCGACAATCACTTCTTCGATTCCATCACGATGGTTTCCCGCGAGCTTCCAAAAGTCGGGGAAATTCCCGAGGGCATGATCCGCATCACGGAGGGAAAAGGATTTATGCTCACAGGGATGGCATTCGACAAGTCCGTCGCCGATGGATTTGCTCCAACCGTTGATACGTTTCTGATCGATCAATATGAAGTCACAAATCAGCAATACATGAATTTTGTGAATGCCGGGGGGTATACGAAACCGGAATACTGGGTCGATTCGTTCATCAGGCAAGGGGAGGAAATTGACTTCACAGCAGCAATGAAATTCATGGTCGATACCACGGGCCGTCCCGGCCCTGCAACGTGGGCAGTCGGCCGATTCGAAGCTGGACGAGAAAATTACCCGGTTCAAGGGGTCAGCTGGTACGAAGCCCAGGCCTACGCTAACTTTCTGGGAAAATCTCTACCCACTCTCTATCACTGGTCCAGAGCGAACGAGAGTTTTATCGGTACGGACGGGCTCGGACGGATGGTATTGCGCAGCAACATCAATAAAGGCACCTACAGTGAAGTTGGCAGCTACACTGGAGTTTCACCTTTTGGCGTGTCCGATCTGTGTGGCAACGTTTCCGAGTGGGTCGTCAATGCTGTCGAAAATCAGCGGCTTTCCCTGGGCGGCTCAACGGAAGACCAAGAGTACTTCTTCAATCAGGCCAATCCTGCCGACCCCTTCGACCGTTCTCAAAAACGAGGGTTCCGCTGCATCAAATATCTCTCGGAAAAATCTGCAGAGTTACTGGCAGATGTTCAACTTCACTACCGTGATTACACGGATGCAAAACAGGTTTCCGACGAGGTCTTTGCTGTCTACAAGAATCAGTTCGACTACGACAACTCGGCTCTCGACCCGGTCGTAAGTTATTCGAAACCAGATGCATCGCCGGACTTCGTGAAAGAACGTGTTGAATTCAATGCCGCCTATGGCGGCGAACGCATGATCGCCTATCTGTATCTCCCCAAGAACTCAAAGCCACCCTATCAGACACTGATTTTCTTCCACGGAGCCAGTGCGATTAACCCGGTCACCAGTGAAGACAACCTCCGGGCAATGGATAGCTTCAAATTTATTCCTCAGAGTGGCCGAGCATTTGTCGTGCCTGTCCTCAAAGGCCAATGGGACAGGAATGACGGCCTGGAAAGCTGGGCCTCAAACGACTCGCAACAATACGCGGAGTTTCTCATCAAGTGGACCAAAGATTTCCGCCGAACGATCGACTATCTTGAAACACGCGATGATATCGATGCGACAAAAATCGGCTATCTGGGAGCCAGCTGGGGAGCTTTTAATTTCCCGATTACCGGAGCGGTCGAGCCTCGACTCAAAATATCGATATGTTTTGTTGGCGGCCTTTCGATGACACCAGCGCGACCTGAAGTAGACCAGATCAGCTATATCCACCGCGTCAAACAACCGACGCTGTGGCTGGTGGGCGAGTATGATCAGATCTTTCCGCTGAAACAATCTTCGCGTCCCGCCTTTGAGTATCTGGGTACTGATCCAAAGGACAAGAAACTCGTCGTATTTCCGTCCGGGCATTCATTGCCAGTCAATGATCGAATTCGCGAATCGCTTGATTTTCTCGACAAGTACTTCGGTTCTACCAGGTAATAGCAAGCCAGGAAGATGGCCAAATGCTCTTCAATTCACTTGCTTTCCTGATCTTTTTCGCAGTTGTCATCGCACTGCATTACCTGCCGCTGGCATGGCGAATCAAGAAGGTCAACCTGCTGCTCGGCAGCTACATCTTCTATGCCGCCTGGAATCCACCTTTTGTCATCCTGCTGTGGATTTCAACCCTCGTCGACTGGTTTGCTGCCGGAGCAATGAGCCGTGAAGAACGACCGGGGCACCGCAAAGTCCTGCTGGGACTGAGCCTGCTGGCAAATCTCGGCATGCTCGGCTATTACAAATACGGTACGCTGCTCGCCGAGACCTTTGCCAATCTGATAACGCAGCTGGGGATTGATTACACCGCACCTGAAATCACAATCCTGCTGCCAGTCGGTATCTCTTTCTATACGTTTCAGACTTTGTCTTACACAATTGACGTCTACCTTCGACGCAGCAAACCAGAAACCTCTTTTCTCGACTTTGCCCTGTTCGTGACCTTCTTTCCTCAATTGGTGGCAGGCCCGATCGTCCGGCCTTACCAGTTGATCCCGCAGTTCAAACAACCACGCACTGCCGATAGCCAGCAATTCACCTGGGGGTTATTCCTCTTTACCTGGGGGCTGTTCCTGAAATCCGTGCTGGCGGACGGAGTCCTCTCCACCGTTGCCGCCGACACCTTCAATGCAATGCAACCGGTTGCCATACTTGATGCTTGGCTGGGAGTTCTGGCCTTTTCTGGTCAGATTTTTTTCGATTTCTCCGGCTATTCACTGTGTGCCATCGGCATTGCCCTCTGTCTTGGATTTTCAATTCCCAACAACTTCAAATCACCCTATGCGGCCATTGGCTTTTCAAATTTCTGGCAGCGGTGGCACATCTCTCTCTCCGGATGGCTGCGGGACTATCTGTACATTCCACTCGGCGGAAATCGAAAAGGTCCCCGCCGCACCTACATCAACCTGATGCTGACGATGTTACTGGGGGGCATTTGGCATGGTGCCAGTTGGCGGTTTCTGATCTGGGGAGGCGTCCATGGGTTGTATCTGGTCACGGAACGTTTGTTAAAAAACACCTTCGATACAAAAAGGCTGCTCGCACACCCACTGGCCGCCATTGCTAGCGCGCTGGCAACCTTCGTTTGCGTCTCACTGACCTGGGTTTTTTTTGCCGCCGACAGCTGGGAAAAATGCCTGCGCATGTTCCAGTCCCTGCTGGGACTGCACCAAGATCCCCTGCTTGTCGTCTCCACGTTCCACATTGTGATGACCATCGTAATTGTCAGTGGTATGCTCGTCTGCCACTGGCTAATGCGCGATCGTGAAATTGAGGAGATCACGAATCGCACGCCCTCTTGGCTTGTGACTATCTTCTGGGCAACTATCCTCTTTGTGACGATTATGGTCGGAGGCAGCTCAAGTGCATTCATCTACTTCCAATTCTGATCCGACTGCTGGTCGGTGACCCTGACAGTACCCTTTCGATTCATTGCCTGTGCCTACTTTCCTGACACCCTTGCCAAGCCCATGACTCAACCGCAATCCGGTCTCAATTACGCCTTGCATGAACGCAACATCCCAGCCGGGATGGGGATGCGAAAGTTGCTAACCGTTGCCAGCATCATCTTGGTACTGTTGACCGCTGTTGAAATGACCGCCCGCCAACGTGGCGATCAGGTGAACTTTCCTTTCACCTCGGATATGTGGGTTGGTCAGTGGTACCGCCTCGATTCTCTCCCCGATAACCAGACCGTGTTCATTGGAGCCTCGCGAGTCCAATTCGGGTTGATTGTCAACGAATGGGAAAGGCAGACGGGCGTCCGGCCACTCCTGCTCGCCTGGCCTGGGTCACCACCCGGTCTCATACTTCAGGAATTGGCCAAACGCCAGTCGTTCAAAGGTACTGTCATCTGTGGCATTGCGCCACCCTTTTCTTTTGTCTCACCACGGTTTCCCGTCCACGACTGGACGCAACGCAATCTAGCGGAAGCGGCAGTTCTGAAAACCTCACTGGCATTCCATCTTTCCTACCAGGCCCAGTACTTCCTCAAACCACGGTTCCGGTGCCTGAATGATGCCGCGTTTTCTCCGATTGCAATGCTCTATGAACGTTGGCCAATTCCCAACCGCGAGGGACTCCTGACACCCCTCATTTTTCCCTTTGGCGCAACGCGTGATGGCGACATGCAGATGCGTTTTACGGATGAGATGGAAACCAATAATAAAAAGCAGGAGTTTATTGCACGCATCCAAAAAGCAAGCCATCTTCGCTTGGCTCATTACGGTCCGGCTAACACGGACTCTCTGATCCGCCAATACACGGAAGATGTCAGCACGATTGAAAAACGCGGTGGCAAAGTGATCTTTCTACGACCTCCCAGCGACGGCCACTTTCGTGCTTTCGAGAAGGAACACTATCCACGCGAGCAGTATTTTGACCGGCTCGTTAAAGCGAGTGGCTGCTACGGGATTCACTTCGAAGATCATGCTGAATTGCGCGACTTCCGCTGCGTAGAGACATCACATCTCTCCAAGCGGGACGGGATTGAATTTACCAAACGCGTCGTCGAGATTCTGCAGCGAGATCAGATCATCGATTAGACTCGCCCCCTGAGCGCTGCCCAGCGCGCCTGCGGCCCTCGTCAGTTACCGGAAACGAACGCCAACTGCACGGCAGCCAAGTCTAGCCTAGGGAGTGACACGTCGGACGCGATGGTTAACTGTGTCGCCGATAAAGATCACCCCTTTGGGGCTGACGCAAATCCCATGGGGGCGAT
>PBOG01000245.1 GCA_002724245.1 Planctomycetaceae bacterium | reverse complement strand
TCGACGCGCAAAGTAACGCTCCCTGAATGACTGTTGAACTCAGGGGCATACAGACATTGAATCTGGGCATACCCCATCTGATAACGGCCACGGTGCTGCACACGTACCGAGTACTCAAAGACGTAAGTTCCTTTCGGCAGATAGTCAATGTAGAAGTGACTCGCCGTATCCCGCATCGACTGGTAGTAATACAGCCCGTCCTGAAAATGATACCGAGACAACACCGCAACCGGTTCGGTACCGCTACCTCGCTGATCCTTCAGATAGACGAATTCCATATCACGATCAGTACGCAATACGAGCCGACAAACGAGTTGATCTCCTACACGTACACGACCGCGTACCTTCTCCAATGACGGGCCCTCTCTCGTGTTCACTTTGCGGTAAACCGTCTTCTCCAACTTGAGTGGCGTACGCCGATGCGACCGGACGTTTTCGATATCCTCCAGGTATTGCCAATGCAGGCTTCCCCAGGCAACGCCTCGGTCCGACTTCTCCACGGTGACATTACCAAGTTCGGAATTCACCTGCGGGCCGACAAAGCGCCGTTCATAGAATCCCGTCCCCGCTTCAACCTCCGTCTTCTCGACTCTTTCTCCGCCTAGGGACACTTCCACCATCGCTGCCGACTTGAGCAAGTCATTGCCTCGCAGCAACAAGGCATAAATCGCATCCGCGGTCGATCGGTTCGTCCTCCAGGCCTGCGTTTGCTTCTGTTTGAGCAGCCAGGTCTTGCACTGCTCAACCGCCCGCGCATCTCCCATCACTTCATCGAACGCTTCAATCATCATCGCCTGAGCTTCAATGGGCGCCCGGTACCACCACCAGGACATTTCCTGTTCGCGCCAGTATCTGCCTGTTTCCGGATCATGCTGACTGCGTTGCTTGACGGACTGCATGATCGCCCGAGCTGTATCCCGTGACTTCAGCCGCTGAAGTGCCAGTGCAATTTGCGCCTGACCCTGTCGATGGGCAAGCGTCAACCAATGTTCTCGGGCCTGGCCCACGAAATAGTCAAACGCTTCGCGGTGCGCCGCATCTACTGGGACGTCTTCAAGAAAAAAGCTGCGTCCATAAAGATAGAGTGCAATACGAGGGGACAAATGCACCTGTGATTTGTCAGTCAACTTTCCATAGCGCCGCAGCAACCAGGCATCCAACCATTGCACGGCCTTCAGACCGGGTGTCGTGTCCAGTTCGATGCCGAGATGCCGAAGCCGGCCCATTCCAGTCACGATATAAAGAGTGATATAGTCGTTGGCAGGCCCGCCGGGCAACCAGGACCAGGCACCATCCGGCCGTTGCCGCTGCGTCAACTCAGCTGACGCGCGGCTGGTCTCGCGTTGCAATCGGTTCTCGTCGAAGAGAATCCCAACGCGTCGGCGTGATTGGCTTTCCGTTTCCGCTTGCCGCACCCACGGCGTCTCCGCAAGTGCAACCGCCTTGAGTTCCTCATTTTGCAACAAGGGGCTGTCTAACGCCTCGGTTTGCCGCCACCGCTCAAACACATTACGGATCCTTGGATCGCTGTTGGCAATATGGCGACCGACAGCATTGGCATAGAGGCGGTTCCAGATGGCGTCACTATTTTCGTGTGCCCCCTCCATCAGATAAGGGAGTGCCATCACCGCGTACCAGGAAGGATTCGAGACCATCTGCAGCGTCAACGATTGATGCTGCAAGGTTTCCGATCGAGCGGCTTCGGTCAGCCGTTTGAACGTAAAGTTGCGAATCTGTTTACCGCGAATGGGTAACGGCAGCGACTCAATCACCAGCGTTCTCCGAGACAGAACCGGCAGGTACCCCTCCTCGCCATCCGCCAGCCGCCCCGTCGAACCCACCGCTTTGTATGTCAGGAAACCACTTCCGTCGGGAATTTCCAGCCTCCATGCGAGCGTTATCGACTCTTGTGCGGGAATGTCAAACTCCCGTGTAGGAACGTCATTTCTTAACGCCACATCAACGGTTTCCCCTGTTTGCGCGTTGGCAATGTTCAAGCGAACCGAGCCGCTCACCCGCGCTGGCGATCGATTACTGATCTTCACCGTAAACTGGATCACGTCGCCTTCGCGCACAAACCGTGGAGGGTTCGGCTCAACCATGAGGTCCTTTGATGTCACAACCTGATCTTCCAGGTAACCGCCTCGCAACCTCGCATCATGCGCAAAGGCCATAAACCTCCATTCCGTCAGCGCTTCGGGCATGGCGAACTGCATACGTATCTGGCCGTCTTCACCAGCCACCAAATGCGGAAAGAAAAAGGCTGTCTCCTGCAGGTTGGTACGCGGCGACACCTTCGACAGGTCCACGGCGGCAGGTTGCCCTCCTCCACCGCCACCCCCAGCTTCATCCACTTCGGCTGACATCAATACCGCCCGCGGCGCCATCTCCTCGGCCGGTGCCGCCATCGCGCCCCGCATGGCACGCCGCCCCCGTGCCATGCCTCCAAACCGGTTCGCCGAACCACGGACAAATCCAGGAGCCGGCCGCGGGACGGGAAACACCGGCGCGTTCTTTTTGCCCCGCCGGGGAAATTGGTAGCCCTGAAAATGCGCGACGATCTCTTGCGGAAACGCGTAATACGTGAGCGTGCCATCGCGTGCATCTTGTTTCCATTCCCCTTGCAATCTGCGCAGGTACTTCAGCTGATTTTCAAAACGCCCGGGCGCCACAACGCGTGCCTGCGGGAACACCCCAAACCGTTGCATCCACTGATGTCCGGCAAACGCATCCAACGACGCATCGTACAGCGTAGCCACCATTTCCGCCGCCGCCTTTACCGAGTCCGCCCCGCGCACCACGGCCGTCCAGGTCTCCTGCTGGGCCGGTTCCAGTTTTGATCGAAAACGTTCCCACTGAACCGTCAGATCCTTGTTTTTCCAGGGCACCTCAATCTTCCGCGCATGGAGGTACGCGCGATTTTCTCGCACCATAGTCACCCGCATCGACAATCCGCCTCGATGCACTTCTTCAATAGACTGCTTGATTTGAACCTGCGTCTGCTCGGCTGACGTCCAATACCGCGCAAGCCATCGCCCCCGATGTTCGATCTCGACGAACGCGCGCGCACGCGCGTAACCGCTACCCCAGACCGCCACAAACTCTTGTCCCGGTTGCATGGACCAACTGGGAGCTGCCAACAGATCGGGCACCTTGATCACCAAGCGTTCGGCCGCTGGATCCAACACACGCAGTGGCAACTCCGCCTTGACGGGTTTGCCGAACCGGTCCTGCGTCTCAAACACCGCTCGGTACATCCCCACCGGCAATTCCACCTCAGCCGTATGCTCTCCTTCGGCCCCCGTCGCCAGGCCTTGCTCGGCCACCAGTGCGCCGGCGGGCCAGCTGAATGGATCGGAGCCGGGAAAAGCCCCACGTACGTCCAGAGAACGTGGTTCGGGACCCTCCCATCCTGGCCGGACAACCTGTTCGGGTTGCCGCAGCCGATACACCCGCAACACCCCTTCGGCATCTTGCGCCAGATCATCCAGCGTAGCGGTACGGACACGGAGCGCCACTGGATCGCCCGATGTCTGCCATTGGTCTGCACTGAGCGTCGCCTGCAGCGCCGCATACCCAAGATTGACAACGCGCTCGGTAGAACGTGTCTCGCCTGTCGGGGAAGTCACGTCGGCATAGACTCGATATTGAAAGATCGGCGAGCTCTCCACAGGAACACTCACGTCGGGCCGTGCTGTAAAACGAATGCGAAAGCCTCCGTCCGCCGTGGTCCGTTCCCGACCGTGTGCGATATCCTGGTTCCCACGCCCTGGCGGAAAAGGCGGCAACACCCCGCGGCCGAATCGCCACCACGGTGGAAAACGCACTTCCCGCGCCACCCGCCAGCGCACCTGACCGCCATCCATCGGCGCGCCCGTATAGCTTAGCGCCCGACCCGTGACTTCCACGTCGTCCCCCAGTTTGGCCGCTGCTGGCCGCTCCATCACGACCTGAAACTTTGGTCGCTTGTACTCCTCCACCCGAACCTGCGTACTGCCTCGCGGCTCACCCTCGACGCGTAGCGTCATACCACCTCGGAGCCGATCCCGTGGGGCTGCAACGCTGCCGCTGAACGAACCGTGATCATTGGTCCGGTGCGTGCGGCGTGAAATTTCCTTGCCGTTGGAGTCTAACAGGAGCACCGTCACCTCTTTGTCCTGCAGCACACCATACGCATTCTCATTTTGATCCGCCCGGATGCAGAGCCCCTTGTAGCGCACGGTCTGGCCGGGCCGATATAACGCCCGATCGGTGAAAAAATAGGTCCGTTGCAGCTGTTGGCGTTCGGGACGTCTTCCACCAGCACTGTAATAACCGCTACTACCAAGCACCTGTCCGTTATGGGATGCATGCAGCACCACGTTCTTGCGCCCTCCCGGCACAAACTGAAACAACCCGTGCTCATCGCTGGTCGTCTGGCCATGCAGGACCCAACCTGCGCGTTCGCGACGCCAGAGACGGACCACAGCCTCCACCACCGGATCCCCACTTTCCGCGTCGAGGACAAAGCCGTCTATTTCGCGGGCACCAAACTGACTGCGCACGATCAGAGACAACCGACTGACCCAGAAATCAGAAAAATCGACCTGATTCTGTTCAGCTCCGAAGCTCTCTTCCACACTCGATATCAAGAAATACGATCCGGGTGCCAGCTCCTCGGGAACCGCCACCTCGCTGCGGCGTGTCCGATAATCCACCGTCGCAGGCAGTTCTTGCGACCAGGCCAACACTGACTCCTGCTCCAAGAGATCCTGCCGCTGCTGAGGATCAAGCTGTTCTGGCCTGCCGTTCCCTTTCAAGCGGGCCTCCCAATCGTACCGAACCACTCGAAAAAACACCCGGCTCACGTTGCGATAAGACACCCCAACGGTGCCTCTTGGCCGGCTCCAAACTCGCTCGGTCGACACCTGGAGTGACGGTGTTTCGAGTTGCGTGATCACATTGTGGCAACGTCGGCCACCGACGCTCTCGGGGAAACGTGTTTTACCCTGCAGCGCCGCAGCATGGGCTCGCGGCGTTTCCCCGGATCGCAGCCAGAGCTCGGCCAGACGGTGCAGCGCACGTGCCGCGGCTGGATGGTCGCTATGCCGTTCTGCAAACCGCTGCAGAGCTGCCTGGTAACGATCCTCTTTGGATTCCCCGAAAGCATGGTTTGCCCCAAATTTCAGCCGTAACAGGTCCGCATCAAGATACGCGACACGGTCTTCGTCATCACGGTGAAACCGCAACAAGTCCTGAAAAAGCCCGATTGCCTTGACAAGCGGCCCTGCCGACTGCTCCGCATCGATTTCCCAACGAATGAACTCCTCTGCGGTACCGAAAATCGCCGAGTCACTCGACACGTCAAAGGCGTCTTCGGGCCGGGCAGCCGCCTGTTCCCCTGAGCTGTAAAAACTGATCGCTTCATGCACCAGGAAATCATAAAGTGTCGGACGATAACTCGCGGGACTGGTCCCTTTTACCAGCAACGCATCAAACTCGCTCACGGGGATCGACTTCAGGAGCTTTTCATCCGCCAGCGCCAACTCCAGTTGACGATCGATTTCACGGAATATCCGCGGCAGGTCCCAGGTCGTAAAATCATTCCCGGGCGGCTCAGCGGTGCCAGTCCGCTGCAGAAAGCGAAATCGATTCTGCTGGAAATAATGCCAGTACCAGCGTGCCAGGATCGCTCTCAGCGGAGGCTGCATGGCAGCGGGCGATCGCGCAATCTCCGTTTGCATCCGTTTGATTTTCGCTTCGGCGCGGTTACCGTCGATCACGCCTTGCAGTGCGATCTTGCGGCCCACCGCTTTGATCGCTTCACCGTATGCCTTGTCCTTCAGGGCGCTCTCCAGGACGACCTGAAGCTTCTTGACGGCCGTCTTCGGCAGCCCCTTTCGGACCGCCGCTTCCACTGCCTTCCACTCCGCTTCCCGCGGGGCAGCCAGCGTCAGATTCGCCTCCCCAGCGATGAGCAAACAAATGGCCAGCCCAGCGTAGCAGTTCCGCATCACGTTCTCCCATATTCACGCGTCATAGTCCTGGCGGGTACGGCCGACTCCAACCCGTTTTCGGGCACAACGCTGCATCGTCTGGCGATCAGTCTACCCCATGGACGCAGGAACCGTTTCGGTTGTTCCCTCTACTTCCCGGAAGTAGGAGAAGTTTTCCGGCTTGATCCCCGCAGCCACCAACCACGGTGAACAAGACGCCCAGCAAGTCGTCATGGTTGTACCAGAGTTCGCACATAAAGTCGCCGTGAACTCAAACAGTCAGTAGGCACCAGGCGGTTCGTCAACAACTCGCCGCTAGCTTGAAATCCACGCTCCTTTATGCTGAACAGGATGCCCGCTTCGGCCGGAGGAGGAGAACCTGCCCCAATCGGCTTTTCTCGGGAAATCCCTGGCTGGGTCACGGCATCGCGGCTGCTCCAAATAGGGTATTTATCGATCAGGCAATTGGACGGGCACGCCCTCGAAAACGTCTCGAAGAGCGACTGTCGAGGGAACCGACTTTCGGTTCGGCGAGTCAGTGACCACGGCAGGCCATGACAACTGCCAAATCCTTGCCAACTTTGAATCTCTGCCCGACACAGAGAAGAGAATCTACGCCACTACCGTCTGTCGGTGCGATCCGTCAGGCCATCGGGCGTGGATCACCCATGCCCACGGACATCGCCGAGGTGATTCTGGGTGGGGTGATCAACGGCTGAGGCGTGCTTGCCGCAGCAAGGATCTGCACATCAAAGGCCAGCTTGTTTCGCCAGCTGAGTATTGCAACGAGAATCTCTACGACGGCTGACTGCGGCTCACCCGTTGGGCACTCACGATCCGAGGTACCGCCGCACGAAATTCATTGCCGTCCCGTAAGCCGCGCCGACACGGTCCGGATCGCCGCCGACAAGGCCGTGCTCGGCGCCCGCGATCGATATCAAATGGTGCTCAACCTTCATCTTATGGAGCCCTTCAGCCATCAGAACGGATTGCTGGTAAGGAACGTCGGTATCCGCAGTTCCATGAACCAACAGCGTGGGAGGATAATCTGCAGTCAGGTTTTTCAGAGGCATATAGGGATAGAACTTTTCCGGCATTTTGTGCGGATCCCAGGTCGATACCTGCTGAGGCCAGATGCCGTGCTTGCGACAATAACGGTAAAAGAGCCCACCATCGCCGTCGCGATCCTCCGCAGCAGAAACAGGAGGACCGTCCACCTGTTTGAGGGATGCTGCGAAGCTACTCTCAGTCTGGTGCCTTTGGTGTGGACTCGGTTGGCTGTACCAGGCACCAACCAGATCGCCATATCCCCAGAACGAAATCAGCGCAGACGGACGCGGTTTGGCACGAAAACCGGCAGTCAATGCCAAATAGCCACCAGCCGACCCACCCATCACCACGATCTTGCTGGTGTCACCGTTAAACCGATCTGCTCCTTCGGCATGCACCCAGGCGAGTGCATCCTGTAAATCCTCAATGATCGCCGGCAGTTTCGTCTCAGGAGCAAGCCGATAATCAATCGACACCAGCGCGTAACCAGCTTCCAGCACACTTTTTTTGACTCGACTATTGATACCCGACCGACTACCCATTATCAGTGCGCCGCCGTGAATCCATACGACGACCGGTCGCCTTCGCGAATCGTCAGCGCGATGCACATCCAGTTTGATGGGCAAACCATCCACCCGTTTATAGGTAAACGTTTCCACACGCAGCTCCTCCGCAGCCAATGCAACTGAAGGTACCAGGCAAGAACCGGCCTATCCCGCCAGCTCCTGGCGACGATCAAAAAGCCCCATCCCGACACCCTATTTTGCGACCTGCTCTGGCGCGTGCACCCTACCGGATCTGGTCACGAATATCGATTAGGTGCAATTGCCTGCCCTGGCCCGCGACCGGCGCGTCGATACACACAAAAGCACCGTCCCGACTGTAGCGCGGGTGGGTATCTACGCGCCACTCTCCGGTGTAACGCGCAGGCAGATGAAATTGGCCCAGATCAATTCGCCGGCCACTTGCCACATGAAACAGATGCGGAGTCTGCATCCGTTCCTTCCCCTGCGGATAGGTATCGTTGAGAATCCATTCAGCGCCCGGCAAGTAGCTGAGATGACCCGCAGGATCCAGCACACCGTGCCCTACGGCGCGCACCTCTCCACCTTCGAGGTCTTCAAACAGAAAGTTGTTCCATTTGGACTCTCCCAGCCACTCACGCGACTGCGCCAGAATGTGATCGCTGTCGCGCCAGATGAAATGGGACGCGTACCCATTGGGAATCACGATTCTCAAATCACTTCCATCCGGACGCGCCGTAATCAGCCGTGTTAACCTCCGTCCATTCGGATACCGCCAGCGGTGCAGCGCAATAAACCGCGCCCCATCCGGACTGTAGAGCAAATGGTTGAAATAGTGTTTGATCCCCAGCTGCTGATCAGGGATTGGGCCACGCCGCGCCATATCGGCCAGCGAAATCACCAATCGAGCGTGCCCGGTTTGCAAATCGAGATGGAATACGCCCGATTCAGCTGGCGCGAGGTTATCGGTATAGGGATCACGCAATCCGTTGTAACCATAACCGGGCCGGACATCGGCAATGCGACGGAAATCCACAGTCACCGCCGAGGAACCATCAGGACTGATCGCATAAACCGGATGGGGAAGCGTTCGCTTGTGCCGCGTCTCCACATCGAGGATATGGCTGACAAACCGGCCACGCACACGATCATTCCAGATAATTTCCGACCCCGAACCCGGTACCCATTGCAACATACATCCTTGCTGCCAGCACCACGCGCGACTCTCGCCCAGGTCAATCCACTTATCCCCGGACTGTAAATCAACCATCCCGACACGGATTACATCGTCGGCTCTGGGTGACCGATGTTCGAATTCCACCTGCATGCCCAGAACATACCTGCCGGTCGGGTCAAACTGAAGTTTGTCGTAATACCCGAACCAATGATGACGCGGACCGCGCGTAATCACGCGGCTCCTAGCCGTCCGGCCCCCTATCGCGTCTCTGGCGCCGGCGCCGACCCACGCGCACGCCACGGCACCTCTTCGCAAGGCCACGCGACGGTCTAAACGCTCCCGGTACATCGAAATCCTCCCTGCAGGTCACACCCGCGAATCTATGGCTCAACTCACCCTGGAATTATCGTACACCACCACCTGCTGTCGATCCCCTCCCGTCTGGCCAGGATCCCTGACGCGTCGTCCCCGTCTCCCCAGCGAGACAGCCTATGGCCTATGATGAAAAATCCAAGGCACGCCTCACTCACACCTGTACAACCCATGCGCACAGACCACTTCAGCCCCACCAGGAGAACACAGCCATGAAGCGATCCGGTCTTTTCCTGCTGGCAATGGTGATGCCATTATGTTTCGCAACCTCCGGATCCCCGCAAACGCGGCCACCGAACGTCATCGTGATCATGGCGGATGACCTCGGCTATGGGGACGTCTCCTGCTATGGAACCGAATCTCTGCAGACGCCCCACATCGACCGTCTCGCCAAAGAGGGACTGAAATTCACCAGTGGCTATTGCTCGGCCTCAACTTGCACGCCAACACGTTTCTCATTCCTCACCGGCACCTATGCATTCCGGCAAAAAGGGACCGGCATCGCAGCCCCGAACAACCCGGCAATCATTCAGCCCGACACGGTAACCCTGCCGGATCTTCTCAAGACGGCGGGCTATCACACTGCGGTTATCGGCAAATGGCATCTCGGGCTCGGGGGACCGACCGGACCGAATTGGAATGGTCTCCTGAAACCCGGTCCGCGCGAAATCGGTTTTGATTATTGCTTTCTGTTGCCAACCACCAATGACCGCGTTCCTCAGGTCTACGTCGAGAATCACCGGGTTCCCAACCTGGACGCGCAAGACCCACTCTGGGTCGGCAACAAGAAGCCGAGTCCCGACCATCCAACCGGACGGACTCATCGCCATACACTTAAGATGAACTGGTCC
>PBOG01000244.1 GCA_002724245.1 Planctomycetaceae bacterium | reverse complement strand
GCCAAGGCTTATCGTTGGCAGGAGCAACTTGAATCGGGCGAATACACCAGCCTTGAGGATCTGGCTTCGGCCAACGGCGTGGATCGCACCTACGTCGGGCGATTTCTGCGGCTCACTTCGCTTGCACCGGAAATCGTCGAGAGGATTCTCAACGGGGATGAGCCGGAGGCGATTAGCCTGGCGAAGCTCCGCAATGACTTGCCGGTCTTGTGGGCGGAGCAGAAGTGGGGCCAGTAGGTCGATCCGTGAATCTGCAGGCGGTGAAACTCACCTCTGCGCATTCGCATTAGGGCGAAGCCGAAGCGGATTGTCCATCTTCGCTCAATCTCACTCGCACCGGATTCGAAATGGAGCGAAACGGTTAACAGAGTCGAGTTTTGTTGGCTCCCCGAGTCATACTCTATGCGTACACGTGCTCGTTGAGCTGGGAGTCTTTCGCGTCAACAACTTACGTCGATCGCCCAAAGTCGAGTTTTCCCTTGGGCCCCATTTCGGCCATTCCAGAACGCGAACACAAGAGGGGTCGGCCAAATGGCATGGAACGAGCTCGATTCAATAGGTCACTTGTGGATGACGAAAAAGTCAAAACAGGGCGGAACTGGCCAGTTTTATGCGTGTTAGCAGGGCACAGGCGACGCAAGTTTTGAATCGCTTGAGGGCCGCGTAATGAGGACGGTGGTCAATTGAGTTCGGACTCTTCCTGCTGCACACCGTTCGGGCCGACTTCTAATTCCGGCGTCAACAGCGGAGCTGCATCAATATCCTCGGCATCCATCAACTCGACAATTCGCTCAAGTGCCTTCAGGAGTCCAAGACATTCAATCGGGTCAAGGGTCTCCAGGCCTTTCAGGAATTGCTCGTGGAGCGGAGTGGGAAGATTGTCGATCCGCTGCCATCCTTCCTCGGTCAACGAAACACAGACTCGTCGACGGTCTTTGCTGTTCCGCTCGCGAGCGACGTAACCGCCCTTTTCCAATTTGTCGAGGATACGGGAAACAGTCGGAGCGGACAGTTGAACGGCTTCAGCAGCCATCGCCACGGTGACTTCGGTATCTGACGGAAATTCAGAAATGGCTTTCAGGCAGAGCATTTGAGGAACGCTGACGCCGCCGTGTTTTCCCACAGTGCGTGAGTGCTCGGACGTTCGACGAATGATTCGCCGAATCGCTCTTAGAATCTGAAATCCAAGGGAGTCTTCGCGTTCCAAGTGTGCATCTCACGAATCATGGGGGAAACGCCGCATTTTAGCGGAAGATAGGGGGTTCTTCAGGTCCACATCATGCCTTTTCAAAGATCGCCACATCGTATTGGTGAAGGAACGGAAACCACTCATCGCCATCAAACTGTTCCTGCAGCTCGACAACTGTTCCTTCGGTTTCTTCCGGCGTGAGAGCCGAAAATACAGACCATGTGTCTCGACGTTTTATTCCATCCAGCCACTCGACCGCAGACGTGCTGACGTACTTTTCCCAACGTGTGAATTCAATCTCCTGCCAGCCACTGACTCGTCGCATTGACTGAAGCAGGTCATTAAGCGAAGTGTATAGCGATGGCCATTTTTTCGAGGCGATTTTCCCGACAGGTACTGAATCGTGGTTTGGAGGAGTCCGCACCACCATCGCGTATCGTCCACCACTGACGAGCTTGTCACATATTCCATCATGAATCTCGTCCAGCGCCTCCTTGGCAAAGTGATGGGCGGTATCCTTCGTGTAGATCAGATCAAAGTGATTCGAAGTGGCGTGTGCGGCGAATTCGAGTGCGCCACCACAGGTTGCATCCACGTTTTCGTATTTAGAAGCGGCTTCAAGCAGAGCGGCCACCGGTTCATAACAAGTTACCTTTTGGTCGACTTCAAGCTGCTTGCCAAGCAGTGATGCAAAGACGCAAGTGCCCGCACCGACCTCCGCGAGCGTATTGGCGGCGCGATTCACCGCAGCGATTTGTTCGAGAATCCACGAAGTGAACTCGCTGTCCGCTTGCGTAAAATGCTTGTTTCCGTAGTCTTTTCCGACACTCGCATAATGCTGCAATTGCCAGTCGGGATCAGTCTTCTTAGAGCGTTCTGTCATTTGGAATCGGCCATTGGCTCAACGGGTTCAATCGTTCTCTCCGCCAGGTACTCCGGGCGGGGCCGCCGATCACAGAATGGATCGACAACGGCGTTCTCAACGCTGTTGTAGACAGCAAACAGATTAACGCGAGGCGTTGGGCTCAGGTTGCCATTGGAGCCATGCATCGTGTTGCAGTCGAAGAATACGACTGAACCTGCTGGCCCTTTTGGAGCGACAATCTCTTTGCCTTCGAGCAGAGTTTCGAGTGCCTTCTGTGTTGGCACGCCATATTCCTGCCGTCGCAATGAGTTTTCGTAATTGTTCTCCGGAGTCGATCCTGCACATCGAATGTATGTTTCGTGCGACCCGGGTATCAGCATGAGCGGGCCATTGAATTCGTGGCTTTCCGTCAGAAATACAGAGACACTGAGAGCTCGCATTCGCGGCATGCCGTCCTCCACATGCCACGTTTCAAAATCCGAATGCCAGAAGAACTCTTTGCCGTTCATCGCGGGTTTGTAGTTGATTCGCGACTGATGAATGTAAACGTCCGTACCAATCAACTGCCTCGCTCGCTGTAGCAATCGTTCGTCCGCAAATAGCCGCTGGTAGACTTCACTGATTTTGTGCAGTCGAAAGATGGAGCGAACGATATCTGAATCCGGCTCTCGGATGATTCCCGGCCGAGACTCCGGCCAGGCTCTGGCGAGTGACGTTGCTTCGGCAAGCAAATCGTCAACTTCCTCCTGTGAGAACAGGCTCTGGGCAAATAGGAAACCATCGTGGGCGTAGTTCCACACTTCATCAGTCGTTAGCGGTCCCGGTTTATCCGATGCCGTTGGGTCGACTCGCGGAGCAACTTCCCACATGTCGGATGTACGTGAATGATAGGGGTCTGATGAGTGGTTCATTTTCCATTTCGCAACATTGTCTTCAGTTTGCGGCGACTGTCCCGTCTCATTCCACCAATGGATAAACGCCGTTTTCGTCGTGAGTTTCCGAGCCGACGATCGGTGGATTGAACGCACATACCATTCGCAATTGCTCATCCGCGATCAGAATGTGACGCTCATTGCCACTGAGGGCGTACATCGTTCCCGGCTCAATTACATATTCCCTGTCGTTGCTCAGGTCCTTCAGACGACCTTTGCCCTCAATGCAGTACACAGCTTCGAGATGGTTTTGATATTCCATCTCGGTTGTTGTTCCCGCGTACAGAATGGTGTCGTGCAACGAGAACCCCATTTCGTCACTTTTGAGCAACAGACGACGGCTGGTCCATGTTTCGGCACTGGTTTCGCGTTCTGTTCCGCTGATTTCCTGAAGTGTTCTTACGATCATTGGGCTGTCCGAATCTCGTTTGCGTATGCAGGTTCACGGATCGCTACCGCTGTGCTGTCGGCAAGAATCTCCAGACCGCGAGTCAGCAAGTCATCTGGAATCGTCAGCGGCGGGAGCGTCTTGATGACTTCGTCGTTGGGGCCTGCAGTTTCAATGATCAAGCCGCGCGAAAACGCTTCTCTTGAAATCACTGAAGCAACCGCGTGGTCGGCAAATTCGATCCCCTGAATCATGCCGCGACCGCGAACTTCGGCATCGTGATCAGCCGCAATGTCGAGGAGGGCGTCACGAACCTGCCGAGCGTTGCGGTTGATCTTTCGAGTCAGCGAATCGTCTTTCCAAAACTCCTCCAATGCCGCCGTAGCTGTTACGAACGCCGCATTGTGACCACGGAAAGTTCCGTTGTGCTCTCCCGGCTCAAAGACATCGTGCTCCGGCTTCATCAAGGTTAACGCCATTGGTAGTCCATACCCGGAAATTGACTTGGACAGGCAGATGATGTCCGGCTGTATGTCGAAGGGTTCAAAGCTGAAGAACGGACCGGTACGACCACATCCAACCTGAATGTCATCAACGATCAGCAACACTTTGTATTGAGCCGCCAGTTCTGCAAGTGCTTCCAGCCAGCCGCGTGTTCCGATATTGACGCCACCTTCCGCCTGTACGGTCTCGACGATGAACGCGGCGGGCAAATCCATGCCGCTGCTCGAATCTTCAAGGAACCGTTCAAGTGCGGCAATCGTGTCGGTTTCCGTTCCGAGGTAATCACAAAACGGCATGTGAGTGACGTTGTTCAGAGGCACTCCCGCTCCAGCTCGCTTGCCGCTGTTGCCGGTCAGGGCCAAAGAACCAAGTGTCATGCCGTGGAATCCGTTGGTGAACGAGACCACGTTGTGGCGTCCAGTGACTTTGCGAGCCAATTTCAGTGCCGACTCCACCGCGTTTGTCCCGGTCGGCCCAGGGAACATCACCTTGTAGTTCATCTCGCGAGGACGCAGGATCAAACGTTCAAACGTCTCGAGGAATGTCCGCTTCGCAGTTGTTGACATGTCGAGTGCGTGGAGTATGCCGTCACTTGCAACGTAGTCGACCAAAGCTGACTTCAAAGCAGGATTGTTGTGCCCATAGCTGAGCGCACCTGCTCCAGCGAAGAAGTCAATGAACTCTTCACCATCTTCGTTAACAAGAGTCGCCCCGCGAGCCGTCTCAAACACGGTTGGGAAACTGCGACAGTAGCCTCGGACGTTACTTTCAAGTCGTTCAAATATCTCCATGCTCAATCCTTCGTGAGTTTTTGCGTCGTCCTGGCGGACCCGAAAGCGTGGCGAGGTTCCTGATGTGCCGCATCGCTGAACGAGAAACGGGCGCCGAGCGGGCTGATTCGAATACGAGGTTCTGTTTCGTGGTCGCCCGGTGGAAAATCATCCGCGTTGAATCCGCCGTTGGGCACATCAACCACCGACACGCCAAGCACTCGGGCCAACGATTCAAAAAGCCGCCGAGAGGCAACATTTGACGGAGAGACAGTCGCTTCGATTGCCGTAAGTGATCGGGCATTACGCTCAATCAACTCCCGCAGGAGTCGCAGGCCAACCCCTTGCCGTTTCGCGTTCGAAGCGACCCCTACCTGCCAAACGAACAGCACACTGGGATCGCAGGGCAGCCTGTAACTGCTCACGAATCCGACGGCGCGCCCTTCCTGAACCGCGACAAGACATGTGTCGCAAAAGTCCCGGCAAAGGAGCAGGTAGAGATAAGCGGAATTCAGGTCAAGAACGCCAGTTTCACGCACCAACTGCCAAATCTGGGCCCCGTCTTTTGTTGTTGGAGAACGTATTTCCAACTCGGGTTTTTCAGACTCCTTGTTGATGACGGCCCTCTTTCGCTG
>PBOG01000243.1 GCA_002724245.1 Planctomycetaceae bacterium | reverse complement strand
GGAACGATCGACACGGTGGTCCCTTTCGAGCTGGGACGCCAGCTGTTTGACGCTGCGCCCGCTACCCCAAAACAGTTTGTCTCGATGCCCGGGGTTGGCCACAGCGATCCACCGACCATGGCTTATCACCGGGCTATCGAAGCGTTTTTCGATCGGATCGGTGATGGGGCTGCGACGTTACCAACACCGGTTGATGCCACGTTGTCGCACCCTTGAACAAGTGCCAGCGGTGTGACTGTCAGAATGCGGCTACGTCGGTGCGATGTTGTAATCGTACAATCGGTAGGTGTTGGGGCGCGGGACGTCAGCCCGTTCCAGTGTCCCGCGGGAGAGTTTGTTGCATTCCATGACCCAGGAGAACTCGACCTCTTGAATTCCCCAATCCTTGACGCGTTGCCAGACGGAGTTGGCCAGCACGAGCCCCAGACCCCAGCGTTGGAACTCGGGTAGCACATGCGCGGCAAGCATCCGGACACGTTTGAGTTTCCTGCGGCCATTCAGGATTTTCAAGAATCCGGTAGGGAACAGACGCCCGTCGATTTGTTTGATTCGCGGGTTATAGTCCAGCATTCCGAAAATCGTGCCCACTGTTTTGCCGTCGACCTCTGCCATGCTCGTCAATTCGGGAACGATCAGGCTTTTCATGCCATTGGCCATCTTTACGATTTCGTCATCGGTCAGTGGGGCAAATCCCCAGTGGTTGCCGTTGGCCTCGTTGTAGATGGACAGAAATAAACGGACTTCATCAACAAACCGACGGGTATCGATGGGGCGCAGCTTGATATCGAATCG
Organism: Planctomycetaceae bacterium; assembly: GCA_002724245.1. Classification (GTDB taxonomy): domain Bacteria; phylum Planctomycetota; class Planctomycetia; order Pirellulales; family Pirellulaceae; genus UBA9264. The sequence goes on along the minus strand of PBOG01000243.1, from coordinate 9,568 downwards.
GCGGGTTGATTCTTCGATCACAAACCACATTTTTTTATCGAGTGTCTCCACCATATCGACGTGGCCACGGAACGCGTACATGTCCCGGACTTTTTCAAAGCCCCACCCTTCAATCAAGTCCGCATAGTAGGGAGGGTTGTAGGTCATCATGAATGTGGGAGGCGCATCGAATCCTTTGACCAGGAGCCCCATTTCGTAATTGAAGGAGGGATTCATGGGGCCGCGGATGGCCCGCATGCCGCGGTCGGAGAGCCAGTCTCGGGCTACATCAAATAACGCTTTGGAGACTCCGGTGTCATTGATGGACTCAAAGAAGCCAAAGAACCCCCGTTGTTCCTCGTAGGTGCGATTGTGTACATGGTGTATTGTGGCCGCAATTCGGCCGCAGACCTGACCATCGCGGATGGCCAGAAATGTCTGCATTTCGGCTTCGGCATGGAACGGGTGTGGCTTGTGGAAGAGCCGGCCCAGTGCCGTTTGATAGCCCAGTAGTTCCTGGTGATTTTGCAACAGCGGGGGGACCCAATTCGGGTCTTGCGCGTACAGTTTCCAGGGCAGTCCGACGAACTCTTTCTGCTGGGACCGCGTTTCGACAGGCTGAATCGTCACATTGGCCATCCGTTTAACTCCCTGTCAGCGGTGGTGAAACTGGCGGACCCCGTGGACCCGCAGCTTGACTTCCAGGAGGTTGCCTGGCCAATACACGACATGGCATGTCTTTGGTTGCCTCCTTTATAATCGGCCAGTTTGACACCGAACATGACCCGCGGTGAGGCTGCATATGACGACGCTGGTTACCGGAGCTACTGGCTTGCTGGGCAATAATATTGTCCGTCTCTTGCTGGAACGGGGTGTGCCGGTCCGTGCGCTGGTCCGGGAAACGGCCGATCCACGGCCGCTGGATGGTCTTGATGTCGATGCTGTCGAGGGCGATTTGCTGGACCCCGTTTCGTTGCAGCAGGCTTGCCAGGGAGTCTCTGAGGTCGTGCACGCTGCCGCATTTGTCGCGATTGGACGGACAGCTGCGGCGGCGGCGCAACGTATCAACGTGGACGGCACGAAGGCCTTAGCCGCAGCGGCACACGCAGTGGGTGCCAGGATGGTTCATGTGTCGAGTGTCGATGCACTGGCTCCCGGGACACCGCAATGTCTGGCAGACGAGGAGACACCTGGCAGCAAGCCGGCATGCCCTTATGTCACGACGAAGCGCGCCGCGGAAGATGGCATTCGTCAAGCCGTGCAACGCGGTTTGCATGCCATGATTGTTAATCCAGCCTTTATGCTCGGCCCGTGGGATTGGAAACCGTCTTCCGGACGGATGTTGTTGGAAGTCGCGCTCCGTTTTTCACCTGCGGCACCATTAGGAGGTGTATCGATCTGTGACGTCCGTGATGTGGCTGCCGGTTGTCTGGCCGCGTTGCAACGCGGCCAGGCGGGACGCCAGTACATTCTGGCGGGCCACAACATGACGTACTTCGAGGCCTGGAAGCTATTTGCGGAAGCAGCGGGCAGCCGCGGTCCCTGGAGTCAGGCCCGACCTCCGCTGACCACCCTGATCGGTTGGTGTGGTGACCGAGTGGCGAATTGGACTGGCCGGGAACCGGATGTCAATTCGGTGAGTGTGGCAATGTCCCATCTCTGGCATCACTACAGCAGCAGTCGCGCTGAGCAGGAACTGGATTATCAGTGTCGTGCGGCGCGGGAAACGGTGGCCGACGCCTGGCAATGGTTCGTCGACCACGGCTACACCTGACCGGGCAGAGGCTCCTTCAGGTACCCGGTTTCGACAGCGGCTGTCACGGTGAACGACAGCGGCTGTCATGGTGAACGACAGCGGCTGTCACGGTGAATAGGTGCGGGAATAGGTACGGTTTGCCGCCGCCTGCTGGCGGTGGGGGGGGAATCGCGGTTTTTGCCGGATACCCCCGCTTTGGGGACGCGGCAATACCCAGAAATTGGCATCCTTGCGTTGCTCGTGCCCTTCCCGATCAGGTATAAACCAACAATTGCTGATATGATAGAGATGTGATGCTGTGCTGGCCCGATAAAGTCTTGCGGGCGGGTGTCTTTCGTGTCTTCTGGAGCCTGTAAAACACCATGGGAAACGACTTGAATCGCGCTGGCTCTTGCTCGGGCCCGCAGCGCAATCCGCGTTTGGGTCGCCGCGAGATTTTACGCGCTGGATTGGGTGGATTTTCCAGTCTCACGTTGTCTCAGTTGTTTCGTCTGCGTGCCCAGGCGGCCCAAGCTCCCCATCAGGATACCGCGATCATTCTGGTCTGGTTGCGTGGTGGCGCCAGCCACCTGGAACAATGGGACCCGAAACCGGAAGCGCCCTTGGAATTTCGCGGTCCCTATAAAGCGATCGATACCAACGTAGCGGGTATTCAGATCAGCGAACTGCTGCCGCGTTTGTCACGGATCGCGGATCGCTATGCCCTGCTCCGTTCGGTAGCCCATGATGCGGGCGGTCATCCGGCCGGATCCTTGCGGGTGCTGAGTGGCGATCCTGATCGCGCAGATAAACCGAAGCCCGTCTATCCCGATTGGATGACCGTTGCGAACTATCTGCGGGATCGGCCTGGTCGCGTATTGCCCAATTATGTGGCGGTGAACCCCGTCGACCGTTACGACAGTTTTGTGATCGCTGGTGCCGGCCACATCAGCCCTGCGTTTGATCCTTTTCGGGTGACCGGAGATCCCAGTAAACCCAATTTCGAAGTTCCCAATATCGGCTTGAAAGATTCCGGTCAATTGTCCCGTTTGGAGGAACGGGCCGCGTTGCGCCGTGGGTTTGATCAGTTGCGGCGCGATCTGGACGGCTCACCTGTGGTCGACGCAGTCGACGATTTCCAGCGTCAGGCCATCTCCATGTTGACCAGCTCGAAGGCTGGCGAAGCGTTTGATTTGTCGCGTGAACCGGATGCGATTCGAGACCGCTATGGTCGACATCAATGGGGCCAGCAGTGTCTGCTGGCGCGTCGCCTGGTCGAATCGGGTGTGGAGATTGTCACGACGGAGTTTGACGGTCCACTCTGTGCCCGGCCGAGCAATTGGGATGATCACGCCGTCAACAACCACGTATTCAATGCGAATAAATACCGTGCGCCCTACTACGATCAGGCGGTCTCGGCGTTGATCGAAGATATCTACAGTCGTGGCTTGGATAAACGCGTGCTGGTTGTTGTCACGGGTGAGTTTGGCCGGACACCACGTATCTCCTATTCGCCCAGCAGTGGCGGTGGACAGGCCAGTGGGAAGAAAGGAACCGTCCAGCCCGGTCGTGACCATTGGCCGCGGGCCAATTCGATGTTGTTTGCCGGTGGCGGTATTCGTACCGGACAGGTCATCGGGGCCACGGATCCGCGTGGGGAAGATCCGGTCGACCGGCGCGTGACTCCGTATAACTTCCTGTCGACATTGTATCGGCACTTGAAGATCGATTTTGATCCTCGAGTGGGGGTTGAATTCAATGGTCGTCCCATTCCAAGTTTGCGTAACGGAGAGCCGATTCGAGAGCTAAGTGGATATACGTCCTGACAAGGCTGCCGGTCCGTCTGGCTTGCCTCTCTTCCAGACGGATCGTTGTCGATTGAGGACGTGCCCAGATGTCTTTGCTAAACTGGATCGATCCGATCCGTTCATTCGCTGAATTCAGAGCCTAGCCGTGAAGCTACCTTCCAAACCTGACCGTCGTCGATTTCTCAAGTGCAGCTTGTTTGCCGGAAGTGGTGGTTTACCGCTGGCGGATATCCTCCGCCTGCAGGCCACCGAGCGTCAGGCTGGCGCTACTGCCAAAGATACGGCCGTCATTCAGATCTGGCTGGGGGGTGGGCCCAGCCAGTTCGAGACATTTGATCCCAAGCCTGATGCCCCGATCGAATTTCGTGGACCTTACGGTGCGATTGCCACGCCCCTGCCGGGTATCCAGTTTTGCGAGACAATGCCGCGGACGGCCCAAGTGATTGATCGGACCGCGATTATTCGCACGGTCAGCCATACGACCAACGGTCATCTCGAGGGGGCCCATTGGCTGTCGACCGGATACCGCAAGCCGGGGCAAGCGTATTATCCTTCCACAGGTGCGATTGCGTCTCATTTTCGTGGTCCGGTACGACCGGGATTACCGCCCTATGTACGGATTTCCGAGGAATTTACACGCAATCCCACGATCGCTGCGGTGATGGGGTCGGGGTACCTGGGTGCCGCCAACGCAGGTTTTGTGGTTCGCCAAGATCCTTTCTTTCAGGCCTTTGATCCCCAGAAAATTCAACAGGCGACAGCGAATTTGAAATTGGCTGACGATTTGACTTTGGCGCGGACCGCGGACCGCCAGTCGCTGTTGTTGGAACTCGATCGCCTGAAACGCAACGTCGATGCGACTGGAACGATTTCGGGAATCGACGAGTTTAATCGCAGTGCGCTGGAAATCGTTACCAGCGGTGCGGCACGCGAGGCGTTTGATCTCAGTCGTGAATCGCCTGCGACCCGGGAGCGTTACGGCACGCATCGTTGGGGACAGATGGGACTATTGGCACGTCGCCTGGTCGAATCGGGTGTGACCTTTGTGACCATGAACACCGCCCCCGATTCCCTCTGTTGGGATTGGCACCTCAACATTGTTAATGACAAGCGACCGGCCGATGGCTCGAACGGGCCGTCCCGAGGCATGGATATTTCTGGCCCGCCGCTGGACCAGATGTTGTCCGCCTTGGTGTCGGATCTCTACGAGCGTGGTCTGGATAAACGCGTGTTGCTGCTGGTATGGGGTGAATTTGGACGCACACCTCGTGTTAACACTACAGGCGGACGCGACCACTGGGGCGCGTTGATGAGTATTTTGATGGCTGGTGGCGGTTTGCAGATGGGGCAGGTGATCGGTGCGTCGACGCCGAAGGGAGAGGTTCCCGCACAGCGACCGGTTCACCCCAATGATGTACTGACGATGGTCTACCGCCATCTGGGAATCGATCCCGCTGACCATACGGTCAATCTGGATGGCCGTCCGATCCCCATTCTTCCCGATGGTCAACCAATTCGCGAGTTGATCTGATCGCCTGTCAGCCCGATGTCGCTGTGACTTGCTGGAAGGCTTCAATCTCGGTCGCCACACGCGTGACGTCGGCGGTTGACAGTTCCGGGTAGAGAGGTAGCGACAGAATGCGGCTGGCGTGATGCGCTGCCGTGGGGAAATCCGTCGCTTGCGCACCCAGGTAGTCGTAGGCAGGTACGAGGGGCAGCGGGCAGGGGTAATTAATGGCGGTAGGAATTTCCTGTTGGCGGAGATGGTCCCGCAGTGGATCGCGCTGTTCAGTTTGGATCACGTAGAGATGAAAAACATGCTCGCAGTCAGGCCGGCGAGGTGGAATCCTGATCCCAGGGATCCGTGACAGCTGTCGGTCGTAGCTGTCTGCAATCTGTCGCCGGGCGTCAGTCCAGGCAGACAGATGTTTGAGCTTCACGTTCAAAATGGCCGCTTGAATGCCATCCAGGCGGCTGTTGATGCCTTCCATCAGGTGTTGGTTCTTGCCCCCATGGTGGGCAAAAAGTGCTGCGAATTCTGCCACATCGTCGCGGCGGCTCACCAGGCAGCCCGCGTCGCCCATCGCCCCCAGATTTTTTCCGGGGTAGAAGGAAAAGGTGGCAGCGTCGCCCATCGTGCCTGCCATCTGACCTCGGTAGCTGGCCAGGTGCGCCTGGGCGCAATCTTCGATGACCCAGAGTTCATGTTGCCGGGCGATCCGCATAATTGCGTCCATGTTGGCCGGCTGTCCGTACAGGTGGACCGGGATAATTCCGCGTGTACGAGGCGTGATCTTGGATTCGATCTGCTCCGGATCAAGGCAGAAATAGTCTGTCTCGGTGTCGCAGAAGACGGGGGTCCCGCCCGCTTGGGTGATGGTCTCGCTGGTCGAAATCCAGGAGTGCGCCGTGGTGATGACTTCGTCGCCCGGTTCCAGGCCGAGTGACTTGATCGCGATGTAAAGGGCATCGGTTCCGTTGGCACAGGAGACGCAGTGTGGCACCCCTATCTGTTCGGCAAAGGCACTTTCAAAATCGGCGACGTGCCGACCGCGCACAAACGAGGACTCGGCGATGACCGTGGCGATCGCCGCATCGATTTCCTCTTGAATTGTCAGATACTGGGCGTGGAGATCGACAAACTTCATGGATCGTCATTTCCGCCGGAGTTGTGGGGAGTACCGCTGAGCTGACGCAGTAAACGAGCCGGGTTCCCGGCGTAGATGCCGGGTGCAGTAATATCACGGGTGACCACGGAGCCCGCCCCAATCACGACATGGTCGCAGACGCGTACCGGGAGGAGCGTGGCGTTACTGCCAATCGATACGTGATTGCCAATACACGTCGCTTCCCAGAGTTCTTGGTTGCCGCCAGCCGGCCCTCCTGTTGCGTAACGGTCGTTGATAAACATGACGCCATGCGCGATGGCACAGTCGTTGCCAATGGTCACTTGTTCGCAGACAAAGGAGTGGGATTGAATGCGCGTACGAGATCCGACGCAGACTCCACGCTGGATTTCTACGAACGGGCCGATGAAGACATCGTCTCCCACAATACAATCGTACAGATTGACAGGTTCGATCACCGTTACGCGGTGGCCGAATTGTACGTTTCGGGTTGTAACGGACTTGGTGCTGGGTTCCATCGGATCTTCGAATAGATTGCTTCGATCATTTCTACCGTCTTGAGCCCTTCAAAAGCGTTGGTGGCGATGACACCATCGCGCGTCAAGACATCCACGACGTTGGCATAAACCCGGTCATGATTGGACATGGATCCCTCATAATGACCATAGCGATTCGGTGTGTTACCGGGTGGCAACGCAGGTATTTCATAGTCTTCAATGTCCTGGTATTCGAGTTCGTTCAAGTACTGTCCGCCAATTTTTACCGTGCCGCGCTGGCCGAACAGGGTCAAGGATCCTTCCATGTTCCGGCGATGGCTGTTTACCGTGAAATGAATCGTCCCCAGGACACCGTTGCGGAATCGTAAAGCGACGACGCCGCAGTCTTCAAAATCGACCGTTTGCTTGTGGGCAAAGTTATCAGCAAAGGCATGTACTTGATCGATGTCACCTACCATCCAGTACAACAGGTCGACAAAGTGGCTGAATTGGGTGAACAAACAGCCGCCATCCAGATCGAGCGTTCCTTTCCATGACTCTTGGTAGTAATCTGGGTTGCGATTCCAGAAACAGTTTAATTGAACGCTGTAGATTTGCCCCAATCTACCGAGCTCCAACGCCTCTTTGACAGCTGCCACAGGAGGATTGAAGCGGTTTTGCTTGACGACAAACAGACGTCGATTTGCGCGTTCGGCGGCCTGAATCATGTCACCACAGTCGGCGGCAGTTAGCGCCATCGGCTTTTCACAAATGACGTGTTTGCCGGCGCTGAGGGCCTGGATAGCATGCGTTGCGTGCAGACCGTTGGGGCTGCATACCGAGACCACATCGAGTTGTGGTTCAGACTGTAACAGCTCGTCAAGGCACTGGTAGGCATTGGCTGAATAGGGCTTTGCCAATTGTTGGGCTCGAGGTCGCAGGACGTCGCAGGTGGCGGCCAGGCGACCTGCTGTCGCGATGTGTTGCGCGTGCCGCTGGGCGATGCGCCCGCAGCCAACGATTCCGAAGTTGAGTCGTGGTTGATCCATCGACAGTAAGCTCTCTGGCGTGTGGTATGGCAAGTGGGTGATTGATTTGGAGCAGCAGTTGCCTGTGGTTCTCGGCGAAGGTTATCCAATACCGCGCGGTTCTATCGGTACTAACGCACTCACGGATCCTCGGAGAACGGTATTGCAGGCGTGTCTCTCCATATGACGCGGCCTGTCCATGTGTTACGCAGTCCGGAGCGCCCGCTGTCAATTCACTATGCTTCAGCTGACTCGATTTACATAGCGAATTTCCCAGTATCTGCCTGCGGTACGGCGGTTTGGCCGGTGACGCAGTCGAACTCCCCTTTTGCCAGCATAATCGGCACATTCCGAACGTGAGTCTGCCCAGCAGGGAATCCAGGCGGCGGCACAGGTGAGTCGAAACGAGATTGGGCACGTCCAGAAAATAAGTTGCCCACAGCGTGATTTCCAATCACGATAGGAATTGTGTCTGGTGCGATTGGCACAAGGTCCCCTGCATTTTCCGGAAGAACGAATGAACGAGCAGACTGTCCATTTGAAGGCTGCCATCACAACGCCCCCGTCGACTTTGAACACGCGGCAAACCAGCGCGAGCGTTGCCGGCCCTGCTACAAGCCCTGCGCAACGTCAGGTGTGCCAGCGCTGCGTCATGGATAGTTCGGCTGAGAACATTCGTTTTGATGCGAACGGAGTATGCCATTTCTGTAGGGATTTCTTACAGAAGCAGACGCCTGTACTAGACAAGTCTGATGCATCGCGCAGTGCCGAAACACGGGAGTTGATCGATCGCATCAAGTCTGCGGGACGCCGCAAACGCTATGATTGTGTCGTGGGTGTGTCTGGTGGAATCGACAGTTCCTATGTTCTGCACCTGGCGGTTGAGCATGGTTTGCGCCCGTTGGCGGTACATATGGACAACAACTGGAATAGTGAGGCGGCGGCTAACAATATCAAGAACCTGGTGACGCGATTAGGTGTCGATCTTTATACCCACGTGATCGAATGGCAATGCTACCGATCGCTGTTGCAGGCGTTTCTTGATGCAGATGTCGTTGACATCGAGTTGTTGTACGACAACGCGTCGCAAGGTGTGGTTTATCGGCAGGCAAAGAAGCACGGGATCCGACACATGTTGATGGGATTCAACGCCGCGACTGAAGGACTGATGTTGCCTCGTGGCTGGCGACATTTCAAATGGGATCTGCGTAACATGCGTGACATTGCCAGGTCTGGGAGTGCTACGACAAGAAAGTTTCCAGGTATCGGTATTTGGAGGCGGCTGTACTACCACAAAGTGTGTCGTATGCAACAGGTTCGGTTGTTGAACTACGTGGAATTCAACAAGTCGCAGGCGCTCGAGTTACTGGAAGAGCGCTATGACTACAAGCGTTACCAGTACAAGCATTATGAATCCATTCTGACCCGATTTTATCAGGGTTATTTGCTGCCAGTTAAGTTTGGCATCGACAAGCGACGCGTGCACGCCTCAACTCTGATCATGACCGGTGAAATGACTCGGGCGGAGGCGCTCGAGATGCTGGAAAGTCCGGCGTACGACCCAGCGGAGATTGAAAGAGACCGCAAGTACTTCGTCAAGAAGATGGGCTGGACCGAGAACCAGCTTGATGACTATTTGGCGCGCCCGCCACGCAGTCATGACGAATTCAGGTCCGATGGGCCTTTATGGACGAAGATGCGCCAGTTGCGCGGCCGATGAACAGGTCCGTTTGTCAGGACAAGACTTCCGTTAGTTCCTGATAGCCGGGGTAACTGATCAAGACGGCTTGGTGTGGCCCTTCAAAGACGAACATGCGACCGGCACCAAGTGCTGCTGCGCCGGCGCCAGCAGCGGTTGCGAAGTCCTGAATGGTGTTGGCGCCACCAATCGCGATAATGGGAATCTCGACGATCT
>PBOG01000242.1 GCA_002724245.1 Planctomycetaceae bacterium | reverse complement strand
CCCGCCGCTCTTGGCCGACTTTTGCTTGGCCGACTTTTGCTTGGCCGACTTTTGCTTGGCCGACTTTTGCTTGGCCGACTTTTGCTTGGGCTGCACCGCTCCGGTGATGTGACTTAAAAGGTCCTTCAGCGGCGCGTGTTTCGACTTCTGTTTCGCAGACTTCTGTTTCGCAGACTTCTGTTTCGCAGACTTCTGGGCGGCCGATTTTTGCTTGGGAGAAGACTTTGCTTTTCCACCTGATTTCGGCGCGACACTCTTCTGGATGTGGCTTACCAGCCCACTGAGAATATTACTATGGGCTGACTTGCCCTTCTGCTTGGCCGACTTCTGCTTGGCCGACTTCTGCTTGGCCGACTTCTGCTTGGCCGACTTCTGTACGGCCGCGCCACATTTGGCTTCGGCTTTTCCCAATTTCGAAGTCATGCGGCTAAGCAACTCAACCGCGGGTACGTTCGAGACGCAGACTGCGTACATCAGACTTACAGCCACGAACGCGGGCACGATGGCTCGATTTTTCATAGGACCAACTCCTATCCCGTTTCGGGAAAACAACGACATGGAAGACTCAGTTCGCCGAACCCTGGGCGGCAAGTCGTCCGCTGGCAATTACTGGTAACCAACCCGCATTTCTGGCTGGCTTCTGCACCCGTCATCGTCTAGCCAAACGGCACAGTTTAATCAGCGGATGGGTTTCATCTCATTTGCGCCATCTTCTCCTGGCAAACCGTCCACCTATACATCGTGTACCGATTGTATGGGTCCCATTGTGTCTGCCTCTGGGAACGCGACGACACCTTGCCACGTGTTTAGCCTAACCGCGTACGACGGACGCCACGCAGCCGGCAGGGATGCGCGCAGATCCCGATCATCACGGCCCGCCGCGCAACTGGCTCCCAAACTCCTTGCGCTGCCGTATTCAAGGTTCCAGTGGACATCGGCGACTGACTGGATTCACTGTCGATCTTCACAGCTCGGCGACCGAACAGAGCCATGTCTTTCAGCGCTCGTCATGTCGACCACAGTCAGTCAGATTTTTTGACAAGCTGGTATGCAATCAGAGACTCGTCGGTAGCCACAAACAGACACGACTGCCCTTGATATTGACCGGTGGCCAGGGCCGTCACGGCCTGCCCCAGCGAGAAATAATCAAAAAATTCACCGTCCTGGCCAATGACGCGAATCGTCCCATCAGAGCCAGCCAAGATCCAGTCACCACGAGTCTCGTGTAGGAATTTTCCATAAGTAACAAGCTGACCACGAAACGGTCCAGGGGATAACTCTAACGACCATTGCTCTTCAAAATTGGCTGCCAGACCAATTGCAGAGGGTGCTTCGTTCGGGGCAAACGCAATTCCCAGGTAACCGGTGACGCCATTTTCACGATCGCTGTTAAATAGGTGGTGGATATTTTGTCCAGGCACGGTGATTGTTCTCTTCGACTCACCTTTCGCATCGAAGACGTATATGCCACCGCGGTCATTTGAAACAAGTAAAGCACCCGCATATGCACCGCTACCTGGCCGAGGCGCCAAAGAAAGTACGTTCGCAGCAATTCGGCTACTCCAGGACCGTTGACCGTCCAAAGAAATGACGTGTACTCCCAGGGGGCCCCAAAAACCAACGTAGAGTTCTGGTGCTCCATCCTGATTAAGGTCCGCAAACCTCACATCGTTGATCCCATCGTGACGTTGTCCCGGAGGTGGATAACTGGCGACATGCCGGTATCCGCCATCCAGCAAGTAGACTTGCTGACCAAGAGTTCCCGTTACGGCAACAAACTGGCGACCGTCTTCAGCGGTCACCCCTCTCAGCAAGTCAATACGAGCGGATTCCGGAACGTCCAGGGTGTGACGTGCAACGACGGTTCCACCGGCATCAAATTCAACAACGGTCTTGGCACTCTCCAACACCACGAGCCGCTGCTCCGCCCCGCCTGTACCCAGTACTTGCAGATCCAAAGGAAGCTGGACATCGCGCGATTCCCAGAGTCGTACCAAGGATAGCTGTTGTGGCTCAGCAGCTTCTCGTACGCCAGCCCGTGGCAATGCAACCAGCGTGGCATCCTCCGGACTGTTGACGGCCACAAGTGCTTGATACTCAGTCCGTAGCTGCTTCTCCGCGGCACGATTTGCGTCAGCTAACAGCTCGCCAGCATCTAAACGTTTCATATCCTCCAATAGTCGTTTTTCAAGCGATTCTTCCTTCTCAACAATAATCGTCTGTACGACCGCTTCGCGATTCATAACTACAACTGCAGGGGCAACTGACAAGGAAAACTGGTCGCGCCCAACCGACTGTGTATCGAGAAGTACAGGAACAGTGACCCCCCAGTCCATGAGAACCTGCCGCAATTGATCAGAAGGCAAACGCGCTGGCTCAGCAAAAATCGCGTAAATTTTCCAGTCTGGGTTATCACGATACCGACTGGCCAGCAGCTCCAACTGTCGCAGATTGAACTCGCTCGCAGGATGAATATTAAACCACATCAAGACGACCTGCTTCCCGGCAATCTCCTCATCCGACCATTCTTCTCCCTCGATCGTCTGAAAGGTAAAACGTTGCACTTGTTTCCCATAAAGATCAACCGGCACTGGCTTGGGTGGCGCCACAAATGCTTCCACGGGGCGCGCGTCTGATGGCATGTCAAAGGTAAAGCGTGCCCCCTCTTTATCTGCCGCAAAAGCCGCCTGCTCGAATTCAACACTCCACCGAACGCTATCTTCTTTCTGGTCCGACGCGGCCGTAGCCCACTGGGCGCCCGGAAGTTCCAGGCGTCGCAACAAATACTGCTCCTGATCAATCCACAAGACAAATGCCCCCTCTTCCGTAACCAATTCAATCCGGCGGCAAGTCTGTCCTTCAATCGGCAACGGCGACAACATCTGTTTCCGAGTCGTTGCCGCCAGCATCTCCGCAAGCGGCTGGTCTGAAAGCAGAAGTTCAAGTTGAACGAGCGGACCAAGGCCTCCCATCAGCTGACTCTTGATCATTGAATCTTGATGCAAGGCGTCGAAATCGACGCGTTCCGGCGCACTACGGACCACAACTTGTCCGTCCAGATCCTGCCATTGAGGAGCAATGGCCGCGTACCACTTTTCTCCGTTGCAGACGACTCTTAGAGCACTGGTATGAATCGACAGCTGGCGGTTTTCTCCCCAAGCAACGCGGGCCTCTTCTTCCTGCTCCCGCCATTGCTCCTGTTCCTTGATCTGCAACTTGACGTAAGCGTGATCGCTATAAACGGTCGCATCTCGATAAGCGGTGATCATCTGGCCCAAAACCTCGTCCACACCAACGGACGCAGTCTCGTCTACTGGTGGAGTTGACGCAGAATTGCATCCAGACAGCAACGCCACAACACTAACGAGCGCAGTGCACCAGCCCTGCATGACCAATGGCATGTGTGGCTCCGACTGCCGTGAGGGCATGGATCGGCAAGCCTGCGAGCGGGAGGCCGGCTCTAAAACGACGCAGTGCCTCAACCCAATCTGCAATGCTTGCGTTAATCGCATACGCCAACAAACAAACAACCGTTCCCTGGTCACAATCGGCATCCTTCCACATTGGCGTTTGGGTAGCGACGAACAGTTTGGATTATTCGCAAAGTTGCAGCGGAGGTAAACCTCGGAATCCATTGTGCGACACCGAGAAGCACTATTGTGGATTCATTTTCAATTCTGCGTATCTTGCGCCCCCCCCCCGCCCAGACAGCAACATGACTGCTATGCTAGCCGCCTGCCTGTCCAGCTAAAGCACAACCCATCGCGACTCCAAGCAAACTTAAAGCTGCTATTCTGGTGGGCATCCACAACGACCTTACCAATAAATCCCACAGCAAAACCTCTGCGTACAAGCATCTCACCGGAGGTGCTGGAGATCTTGAGAGGCGTTTCTATGCCACTACATTCATTGCCTTACGGAACTGGACGTTCGCTTTCGTTACGCTTTCGCTCCGGAACATCAATCGTCGAGTTCTCCGGACCGGAAACTAGTGACCCTGCAAATGCCCAGGCGGCTACGGAAAGGGCGCTGAATAACCCACTGGAATTTCCGCCAATAACGTCTGCAACTGTACCAGGAGATCAGATCACGGTCGCCGTGTGCGCATCGTTGCCTTGCATGCAACCGATCGCTACCAAAGTCATCGACATGCTACTTGCTGCATCCGCGCAACCTGAGGAGATCACGCTTTTGCTGCCCAATGAAGCGGATGTAGCAGACTACAAGTCAACAGAGAGCATACCAGCGAATATTCACCTCGATTCGCATACCCCCGACGAACGGACGACGCTGGGCTACATCGCGGCCTCACAACAAGGTAATCCGGTCTACTTTCACCGTGCACTCTGCGACGCGGACTTCGTGCTCCCGATTGAGCCTTCGATCCCCGACATTGAGGGGGACGAGGGGACGTTATACGGCAAACTATTTCCTACCTATTCCGATACCGATACCAGGTTCAGACTACTCTGTGCCACGGACTCTCACACCCGGGCACAAAACGCGGCGGAAACACAAGAAGCGGCTTGGTTATTGGGGATCCAGCTAGGTATTCAGGTTGTTCCTGGAGCGTGCAATGAGCCCTTGCACGTGCTGGCTGGGCAAAGCGAGGCACTGCAGACAATTGGAGGCAAACTGTCTACAAAAGCATGGCATACAGATGTTTCAGAGCCGGCCAGTCTGGTTATCGGCACGATTGCGGGCGGCCCGGCATTGCAAACCTGGGAACATGTAGCCCGAGCTCTGGCCGCTTCCGCAGCCGTGATACAAGAGGGAGGTGCCATTGCGTTATGTACCGAATTGAAAGAGCCACCATTTCCTGCCCTGAAACACATGGCATTCGAGACCAGTGAGTTTTTGCCACCAGAAGACCGGCCAGCGCATACCGCCGAAGAGGAACTTGTAGTACAACGCATACGACAAACGCTACAACGCGCTAGCGTCTATCTGGTAAGTGACTTGGAGAGCCATGACACTGAAAGCATCGGGTTTACGCATGTCGACGACCCCGGGAGCCTGCAGCGACTTGGCGAACAGTGCGATTCCTGTATCCTGTTACACAACGCGCAATACGCAGCTCCCGTATTGTTGCAGCAAGAGACACAAACCCCTTAGGCCCCCCGAATCGAGAGTGTTGGCTGGGTTGGCATTGTCGCCAACCATGCAACTACCTGGCCGTACACTTCGGATCCCCGCATCTTGGCGAGTAACAAGATGAACGAACCTCAACAAATGCCATTGTCAACCACGGCATTGGATGAATACCAGACGCTATCAGCAGACGCCGGTTACATTGACTTCAGTGACCGTTCCCGAATCGAAATCTCAGGTTCCGATCGAAGCAACTTCTTGCACAACTTCTGCACGAACGACATCAATGCACTAACGCCTGGAATGGGATGCGAAGCTTTCCTCTGTAATCCCAAAGGTAAAACCGTCGGTCATGTCACCGTCTTTTGCCACTCTGACCGACTGGTACTAGACACCGCTGCGAATCAGGCAACATCGCTGATTGAACACCTCTCCCGATATGTGATTATGGAAGATGTGCAGCTGGAAGATTGCTCGGCAACGCAGCCTCGCGTATTTATCTGCGGTGCGCAGTCTCACGAAATCCTGAAAAGGATTGTCGGCCGCGACCTGCCTCAGGCTGCCTGGTCCCACTACGAATCACAAATATCCGACATACCAACCGTATGCCACAACGTTCCCTTTTTATGTCACCCAGGCTTTCTATTGACAACCTCAACGGACCATTTCGTGTCGTTACTCAACTGTCTGCAAGAGAACGGGCTGACCAAGGGCCAGCAAGCCACCTGGGAAATACTAAGAATTGAATCTGCCTGGCCCGAGTACGGCACAGATATTTCGGAAGACAACTTGCCGCAAGAAGTCGGACGCGACACCGCGGCGATCAACTTCAATAAAGGATGTTACCTGGGACAGGAAACTGTTGCACGTGTCGATGCCGTAGGCCACGTCAACCGTCGGCTGGTTCAGATCGACTGTAATGGTCCGTCACCCTTGGCAGCACAGGCTACTTTGACCCACGACGGACGTACTGTGGGCGCAGTCACGTCTTCTGGCTATTCACCGAAGCACCAGGGAGCCATTGCGTTAGGCTACGTTCAGCAAACACTCGCCAAGCCTGGACAAGCCTTGACGGTTGAATCCAGAACGGCTGTCATTATCGAAGCAGCCAATTCATAACGTCTACCGTAGAGGTTCACGAGGACGGCTTCAATCAACTCCCCGAGACAATTCACCAGACGCGCCGTGCTGCTTTGCTATGACGGGTCCAGCGATTCTTCACATTGCTCCACTGAGACCACATAAGATTCAGCAACCCGCTTCAAGTCTTCCCATTCGGACCGAATCTTCTGCGCTTCCTCTGAAGAAACCTCTTCACCTTGACTCATCACGCTCGCAATTGCAGTCAGTAGTTCGCTGAATTCCTGCACAATTTGCTGAGTGTGCCGAATTGAAAACTCCCCTTGCGAGTCGTCCACTTTTGGGTTTGGAGTAAAGAAACCATTCGTTTTCTCGCAAAGCCAATGTATGGGTAGATCGTTGCCTGTGAGCTTACACAGCTCGAGTACTCGATCGAGTGGATTAACCGCCGCCGACACATTACGGGTCCGTTGAGGGTCACACCACCGATAAAGCAAGGACGGAGAAAGTCGCATTTGTGTTGCCACATGCTTGGTTCCCATGTCCGCAACAGCTTCTCTAATCACATCGCCTGAATCCATTTAGTTACGCTCCGCCAAAAACGCAAAATCCAGAACACGCGCCGTGCCTACGACGCAATCCACTTGGTGTTTGTCTCGGCATTCGAAAAAATCATCCGGTGAACACACTACAAACCAAGACCGGTCAAACCAGGTTGTCATTTACGAAAACAGCCTCCCACCACTTACTCTGGTCGTTCCACCACAGAACTTTCCTGTGCTCGCTTGATCTCTCGCAAACGCGCCGCCTCTGGCAACACTCGATAATCAGGATCAAGCGGAAAACAACCTGAAACCATACCATTACGTGGTCCCGTGGTACAATCACTAAAAGTCCGGCAGACCTGCTTCCTGGCCATCGCTCGACCATTGAGAGTGTCGGCGGGCAAGTCGGGATACGAAAGAACCATCCTGCCCAGGCCCACGCTATCGATCCAGCCCGCGCGCACCACGGCCTGAGCAACTTGAGGCAAGAAGTCCTGCAAGTAACTGTAGCCTGTGCCGACCATGGGCAAGTCGGGAAACGCAAGCTTGCATTCACGAGCAGCCCTGACCAGACGTACGACACCGACTAACGGGTCTTCAGGCGGTTGATAGCCATCACTGGGAGGAAAAATCGCCGGGCGTTGCATGTGCGGATTGTAGTAAGGACTGCCGGCTGAAATATTGATTGCGGCCACACCCAATTCACACAACTGTTGAATCAAACACAAGGGCTCTGTCAGATCGTACTCCATGGGATTCTCTGAATTCACGCCGAACCCCACCGCATAGGGCAGCAAATTTTCAAAATCCATGGGCCTGCCTCGTTCGAGACTCGTTACGAACGGCGGCATATCAAAGACCCCTAGCCGTACCATCACCATCAAGTCCGGGTATTGATCGCGGACGCGACTGACAATCGTTTTCAACAGGCGCGTACGACCTGCAAAGTCACCTCCAAAGTCACCCGGCCGCGACCGTGCGCTGAGAAACTCATGCAACAAGTAACCATGGCAAGACTTGATATCAACAAATCGAAACCCCGCATCACGTGCGATCCCGGCCGCTTCAACAAAACGATCGATCAGCTGCAAAAGTTCGGTGTCAGTCCAAACCACCTGACGATCATCCGGAGCAATTCCAAATTTCTTATCAAGTAAAGGGTGATGATACGCAATTCGGGGCTCGAGCTCCTTTGAACGCGGACGGCAAAAACGTCCGGAATGCGTTAACTGCAAACCAACCAACAGATCCTCGCTGGTACCGAAACAAGATTCATGTGCCTCTACAAGTTGACGCAACATCAAAGCGAGACCACGTTGATTTCCCGGAATTGCCATGGTCTGGTGAGGATTGGCCCGACCGTCAGGCTGCACAGCTGCCGCCTCACCACCCCAAATCCACTTGGCCCCACTTTGCCCAAAACGGCGCCAACGGCGCAGCGTCCATTCCGACGGGGAACCGTCGGGATTTGCGTCCCAACCTTCCATTGGATGAATGCACCACCGATTGCCAACTTCAGTCTCGCCGATGCGTAACGGCTGCGCTAAGGGAGAGCCCTCGTCGGCGGACAGAACCTCGTCATCGACAGGTAAATCAAGCGCTAATTCACTTAAACGCTGCCGAAACTCCTGAGCGGACTTCCACTGCGCCATCTTTGGATAAGGTGCGGCCATTGCATTTCAATCCAGCGACATTTCCAACAGGCAAACGCCGTGGTGGCATATTGCAGACACGCGCGGACCTGGGCGTCCAGATCGAGAGCAAACCAGGTTAATCGCGCACAGTGAACCCGTCAAAAAAACAGATGCGGTCAGGCCCTATTTCACAGGCAAGTCAATCCAGAAAATCCCGATCATCAAGTCGTGCAGGAACATATTCCTGCGTAACGTAACTGATACCCTTATTAATGAGCGCTTCGACTTCGAGTTTGAAGCCGTTTTGAAGCATTAAAGCAATTTCCTTCTGCCAGGCCTTCTTGTTGGCAAACCACGGGTACCCCGCGATCTGCTTGGCCCGTTTTACGTCATTATCATTGAGCCCAATCGTCACACTGGATGACAAACCGCAGCGTTCGTAGTCCTTGCTCCTCATCCCCATATAACGAGCAGCCGGAATTGCCATGCGCTTTGACTCATACGCCAGATTGATCGACCCCTGCTTGATCACGCTGTAGATGTAATAACCCCAAGGATCGTTATCCAACAGGCAGTAAACCGGCAACTTCAACTCGTGATGCAGTCGATGCAGTAAACGACGGACACCACGCGGCGGTTGGCCGCCACCATGTGTCAGAATGCAATCGTGTTCTTGCCAGAATTTATCTTCGTTGAACCTTCGCCAGACCGTGTCCTTTTCGACATGCAACACAAATTTCGCACTATGCCGCTTGAATTGAACGACTTCAGGTTCGGCAATAGATGGAATGCTGTAACCTCCCGACCCCATTCGAGAACAGTCGATCTCATCTCCACTATCAACAAGCGTAATGGGTCCAACCATCGCGCCGGCATTCTTCGCATATAGATGCAACTCTTCGCGTAAAGCGCTGAGCATGACTTCAACATCTTCAATAATCGGATCGCAATCCTTTTGCTCGTCAAAAGTCTCCTCACGTGTCCCTTCGATGGTGTGCTTGAGCAGGTAGTAGAGACCACGAATACTAGTTGTCTTTCCGGCGTTAATCAGCTGGCGACAGCCGTTCCCTACTAAAACGGTCTGCATATAACTCTTGGCCTGCGAGAGATTGAACAACTCGCGGCGATTCTTCCCTCGCCCCATCTCGATGAAACGCTTGGATTTGTTGTACCGAACATTCGACAGGGATCGCGACGGGATCTCTAAGTGAGGATCGCGTCCGCGAAACGCCGCTTTATTGACACCTTCTGCAAGCCCACCAATAGACTTGAGCGTCTTGCGGTCCTTGACGGTTAACTTTCCGTTACTCTCTTTTGCCTTAGAGACGTTGCGCCTCGCAGTTTTTTTTGCCATAGTTCATCACTTCAAAAAAGCTGCTTTTGTTCATCATCTGTTTTGGGAAGACCCGCCAACAGGTCTTCAGGGCGTTGCTCAACAACCAGCACATTTCGCCCGTAATCCTCCTCCGATTCAGCAACAGCGCGACCTCGGCTATCTAAATTGGTATCAGCCTCTGCCGTCTTACGTTTGGCAACCTTCAAGAGCTGTTCGTAAAGATCCTGGCGGTCACCACCGTTAATTTCCGTAACCGCGGTTGCCACCTCTCCCAGGTAACGCAGAAAAATACTGCGACGCTCGCCTTCCTGCTTGACGCGTTTGCGGCGCCGCAGATACATGCCTAACTTCCGCCCCACAGCCTGTAGCGCCAGGCGAAGTTCCTTTTCAATTTCCGGGTAGGCGGCAACTGCCTCTTTCGATTCACTGGTGAACGGCACCCAGACGCTGGCCATATGGACCATCACGGTCACCGGACCTGATGGCATTCCCCCACGCGATTGCGAAAGCCCGTATGAACGCCAATTCGTGCTGATCACTCCCTGCGTAATTGCGCAACCGGCTGCCTGAAACTGTAAAGGAACCCGATTCGCATAGCGCATGATTTGCATACTCTGCTTTTCAGAGAGCGTCACGTTCTGCATGGCGTCCAAGAGGCGGTTAATATCCGCTGGATCCATGCGAGCGGGTGACTGGCGACTACCGAATCCTGAGCTCTTGATAATGCGGTCCGCCGAGTCCGCACCGATGCCATCAAAAGTATTCACCAGAAACTGGCGGAGCGTGCGCGCATCGCTATGGCCCAGCAATTCAACCAGCACTTCGTGGGTTACCTTTTCAACACTATTACCCCCACCGTAAGCCAGCGCAACTTCAATTTGAAACGGATTCCCTCGGTAAACTGCCGGTGGTCGGGTAGCCGCCGCATAAAACTCACCGGGTACAACGTGATGCAACCCCTTCAGTAACAAGTCCTCGCCGATGGGTGAAATGCAATCCGTCGCAGGATTACTAATCCGTGTCTGCTGAATCGCCTGATACAGAGCGTCCGCCTCGTCACGACCAATTTTTCGCGTGGAAGCCCTCGTGGTCAGATTCGCCGCCTCGCAAATCCGTCTGGCAACCGCCGCACTCACTCGGGAAAAAGACGTCGTCATGAACTGAGACAGCGTCACCGCCTTGCTGTCTTTCAGCATCGTAACCAAATGCCCCAGTTCTACTCCGTATGGATGCGGCTTGATTTCCTTGGGCTCGACAGGGAGCTCTGTTGTCGAACGTTCATATGTCCGGTCTTGCCCCTCCGGATCGACATAATGAAGTGTCACGTGAGGGTTCGCGATTGCAGTCTGCTGCAAGTACTCATCAACGCTGCCGCGACCTCGCAAAAATTTGGCTTCCAGCTCAATCGTCACTCGAGTCCCACTGCGCAGCTCCTTTGGCGTTTGCCCCTCCGGTGCCGCATAATGGGAAACCCATTCGATCCCATGGCGCTTCATATAAGCGCGCCCCTTCTCACCGGGAGGAATATCAACACCTTCGCCCCGGCCATTGTGAATCTCCGGTACGTTATGCTTGGTGTCAATTTCCACCTCGTAGTAGTGGGCCGGTTTTCGAACCGAAATTTTCGTAGTGATCTTGACTGGCTTTCCCGTGGTCAACTTGCCATACATGCCAGCAGCGCTGATTCCAATGCCCTGCTGCCCTCGGCTCATTCGCAGGCGGTGAAACTTGGAGCCGTAGAGTAGTTTCCCGAATATCAATGGCACCTGCCGCTTGACGATTCCGGGCCCGTTGTCCTGAATGGCAACGGTGTAACGTTTGCCTTTGGCGCATTCGATTCGAACCCAGATTTCTGGAACGATCCCCGCTTCTTCACAGGCATCCAGCGAATTATCGACTGCTTCCTTGACCGTCGTTAGCAATGCCTTGCGCGGGTTGTCAAAACCGAGTAAGTGACGATTCTTCGCAAAGAACTCGCTAACAGAAATATTGCGCTGCTGAGCAGCCATCGACTGCGCAGTATTACGCCGCCTACGCCCCCCCGACTTAGCTACCCCAGGCTGCCCATTCTCTTTCTTTCGAGAACGCTTTCCCTTCGTCACTTTTGGGCTCAAACCGGGTACTCCTTTACCCTCAGTGTTGCGGTCAGTGTCTCTATCCACGAAAGAGGTCAGCACCGCCTGCGGGATACCAGCGCATGGCCCGTCTCTCTCTGGAATCGATTCCGTAAGGGGCGATTGTACCGATTCTAACGCCTCATATACAGGCGGTTTAACGCATCGCTGCCGGTCGAAGGGGCAAATTCAGCTGGCAGCCAAAGAAACACTCACCGCCAAAGCCGCCTCGGCCGAGATAACCTAATAGCATTCAAGTGCCCCATCTTACCAAGATGCGTCACATTACCCACAGTCAGCGAATCCATCACCAACCAACTACTCCCACAGATCCCTACAAGGGGCGATTCCTGTTTGCCCGCCCCTGACCAAACTAACCCCACTCCCAAGCACTACACGAAGGAACGTCAAAATGCTTCACAATTTACTCCGTTCGACCGCTGTCCTTTCCGTCATTCTAGCCAGCAACGCCATTGGCATTGGACCGGCCAACCAAACCCGCGCTGACGAACCAAGAAGGCTGTTCGCGCGCCGCGCCGCCCGCGCCGAAATGGTTGAGGCACAGCCTGTACAGTACGGACAGCCCGGCCTGTTCCACAATCACTACGTACCAGCAGGTAGTGGCCAATTCGCAACGCAACTCTACGTGGCGCCCCTGCCCGTTCCTACGAACGTTGGCCACACGTACTACACCTACCAGCCACTCCTCCCCCATGAACTGCTCTACGACCACCAACGCAGCTACCACCGCTATTCCAACGGCGGACGTGGTTTTAACCGCACCTCCGTCAAATGGTACAGCCCTCCTATGGCCGGCATCCTCGACTTCATGCGTCAAAAATTGACGCGAGCTCGCTAAGGACCGAACCGATTACGCGGTAATATCACTCACCTGCGTCCTTCAACCAAATACCTTTAGAGCCAGACACAGGATTGTCGCCATGAAACGACTCGCCCTCTTCACAATCGTTGCCCTCTCTTTCGTGGGAACAAGTAACGAAACCCAGGCTGGCAAATTGCGAGACCTGATCGGCCCTCACCGCCCGCACGAAGGCTATTACCTGCTGGGTGGACGCCGCGTGCGCCATGACCGCTGGAACTTGCGCGCTGCCCGCGTGACTCCTTGGCACGCCAACTACAACCACACGGCTTGGGGACGGCCCCTGGCACTCGTCGTGCCTCCCACGGCGCGAACTCACGTAAGATGGGGCTGGGGTGTCGCCCAATCTGAAGTCGCGCCCATCTACCACCAATACCGGCGGCCTTTCCCGCAAGAAATCAACAACGGCGAAAAGCAAACGATGCACGCAACTCCAACCCCGGCAACGCACACCGACCAGTTCGGGGCGTTCTACATCCGGGCACCCTGGTAGTACATTTCGCTACAGCTTGAAGTATTCCGTCACGGCGGTTCGACAACTCTGTCGAACCGCCGTTTTTCGTGTCGCCCTCGGCCAAAAACCGAAAATGACCGTAACTTGCACAAGGAGACTGACACGGTGCGGCAGACCGCCCACCCGCCCCACAGATGTCATCATTTTGATTCACCCTCAGGTCACTACGACACCCACCCCCTCCCTGCCTGCGTCAACGCATCCCGAAACAAAACCGCCGCAAGTCCTATATAAAAAACGCTTTACGAACAAACAGCACCAAGGGACATCATCTCTGGAACAACATCTGCACAGACTGGCTAGTCGTCTAACTGAACGATGTGCGAAGACACTGGGAGCCATGTATGTTCACTAACTTCATTTTGATCACATTTGGGTTCACACTCGCGCTGAGCACCAGTTTCCTGGCCACCCAACCCGTGGCAACTCCAGACCCATTCCTGGGTTAGCTGCTTTAGTACTACAATGCCGCTTCGCATTTACTTCCGACCTCGGTGACCCGCGGAGCCTGCATGAGCGAGCGAAGGATTCTCGTCACTTCCGCACTTCCCTACGCGAATGGGCCGATTCACATCGGCCACCTCGTGGAGTACATCCAAACAGATATCTGGGTGCGGTTTCAGAAACTGCGGGGACACCGCTGCATCTACCTCTGTGCCGACGACACACACGGCACAGCGATCATGAAAAGCGCTCGGCAACGAGGGGTTTCCGAAAGCGACTTTATCGCCGCAATTCAATCCGAACACGAACGTGACTTCAGCGGGTTCCATATTGAATTCGACAATTACGGCAGCACAGACAGCCCACACAACCGCAAACTCTGTGAGCAAATCTGGCAGGCCCTGCAGGAAAAAAACCTGATCGTCCAACGGCAGGTCACAGAGTTTCTGGACGCGACTACGGGAGAGTCGTTACCCGACCGTTTTGTCACGGGCACTTGCCCAAAGTGTCAGGCCGATGATCAATACGGCGACAATTGTGACAAATGTGGTGCGAGCTACACCGCTACAGACCTGATCAATCCAATTAGCACGGTGAGTGGCACGCCACCGGTCCTGGGAAAGCAGGACCATTTCTTCGTTCAAATCGAGGCGATGCACGCCTTTCTCGACGCATGGACGCAAGACGAAAAGCACTTGCAAGTCGAAGTCGCCAATTACCTCAAAGGACACTTTCTGCATGAACCGCTGCGGGACTGGGATGTCTCCCGACCAGCCCCCTACTTTGGCTTCCCCATCCCAGGCACCGACGAGAACCACTATTGGTATGTCTGGTTTGACGCACCCATTGGGTATATGGCCTCAACCCAGGAATGGTGTGACCGCACGGGCGAAGAGTTCGACACGTGGTGGCGTGATGATCAAACGGAAATTCATCACTTCATTGGCAAAGACATTCAGTATTTCCATTGCCTGTTCTGGCCCGCCATGCTCAAGGCGTCGAATTATTCACTTCCGACACGTGTTCACATCCACGGTTTTTTGACCGTCGGTGGCGAAAAAATGTCGAAGAGTAAAGGCACTTTCGTCAAAGCATCCACATACCTGAAACACCTTGATCCGAACTACTTGCGTTATTACTACGCGTCCAAACTAGGACCCCATGTCGACGACCTCGACATGAACCTGAATGAACTAGTCAATCGCGTCAACGCCGATCTGGTTGGCAAATTTGTCAACCTAGGAAGTCGCACTGCTAAATTCGTCGAAGAGTGCGGGCTCGCTTCCCGCTATCCCGACGATGGCGGCCTGTTTGCATACGCCGCACAATCTGGAGATAAAATTGCCCAGGCGTATGAGCACGGAGACTACAACCGAGCCATGCGGCTAATCATGAGTCTGGCAGATCGTGCAAACCCCTACGTTGAATCTGCCGAACCATGGAAATTGAAAAAGGACCCTGCTCAACTCGGCAGACTACAGGACGTCTGCACGGTGGCACTGAACCTGTTTCGCCAACTAGCAATTTACCTCTCGCCCGTGTTGCCACAATTGGCAGAAAAGGTCGGCGGCCTTCTCGGTGACCCGCTTGTCGACTGGCAACAAGCCCAGTCTCCTCTACTGGGCACTTCGGTAGCCCGGTTTCAGCACATGCTTAAACGTGTAGACGAAAAGGACGTTAAACTAATGATTGAAGAATCCAAGGAACGGGAAGAAGAGGGCACATCAACCGCACACGGCACGGACAGTGGTGAGCCGCTCCTGGCAGAACCACTTGCGGACGAATGCACGATCGACGACTTCACCAGCGTCGATCTGCGTGTTGCGCGCGTGATTGAAGCCGCCGACGTCCCCGAAGCTAATAAGCTGCTGAAACTCACCCTCAGTCTTGGAGGCGAGGAAACACGCACGGTTTTTGCGGGGATCAAGAAAGCTTATCAGCCGGAAGCACTGGTTGGCCAGCTCGTCATCATGGTTGCAAACCTGAAACCTCGCAAAATGAAATTCGGGGTGAGCGAAGGCATGATTCTGGCTGCTGGGCTCGGTGAAAAGGAAGTTTTCATGCTAACTGCCCACGAAGGGGCATCGCCCGGCCAACGCATTCACTGACAGCCCGATGGATAAAACAAACTGCCCAACCAAAGAAACATGAAAACTGGGCGCACCTGCTCGATCCCGCGTATGATTCACTGATGGGCGAGGGCACCACTCCCGGTGTTCCATGCCAACACATCAACTGCTGCATTTCCGAAAGAGGTTGAAGCCATTATGCCTGCGGATGATATCCTGCTAGATGCTGAAGAACGGATGGAAAAAGCCCTTGGAGTTCTCAAGACGAACCTTTCGGGAATCCGAACAGGCCGAGCGCATCCAGGATTGGTTGACTCGCTCCGAGTGGAAGTCTATGGATCGCAGACGCCCATCAAGCAACTTGCATCCGTGGGCGCACCGGAACCGACGCAAATTGTTATCCGACCGTACGACCCCGGAACGATCAAAGACATCGAGAAATCCATTGTTGCGAGCGACCTGGGATTCAATCCTCAAAATGACGGACGTTTGATTCGGATTAATATCCCAGCCTTGTCAACAGACGTACGACGCAAGATGGTCGCACGCATCAAAGAACTCACCGAAGAAACCAAAGTCGCGATTCGCAATATCCGCCGCGACGCCAACAAAGCTGCTGACCAGGAACAAAAAGACAAAACGCTCAGTGAGGATGAACGCGATTCGGTCAAGGAATCCGTTCAAGACCTGACCAAGACACACGAGAATAGTGCTACCGAGGTAGCCAAGGTGCGGGAAGCAGAAGTCCTGGAAGACTAAGCCATGATTGGTTTCAGTACGTCGGATAGCCAGAAGGCCAACAGCCAGCGGCAGAACTGTGATACCCAATGCAGTGCACAGCGTGTTGCTCCGAAACTCCTGCTTGCGTTACTTCTGATCAGCAGCCTGTTGCCAGGAACGCACGGACTCTCGAAACACCACTGCCTGGCAGCCGACCACCCGAAAACACCCTCTCACGCACTCCTGAAATCGCCCCAAGTCCTCGTGATTGCCCACCGAGGCAACAGTAGTCAGGCACCGGAGAATACGCTGGCCGCGTTTCGGGGAGCGGTCGATATCGGTGCCAACCTGGTCGAACTGGACTATTACCATTGCGCTGACGGGATACCCGTGGTCGTCCACGATCGCAACTTGAAGCGAACAACCAACGCGGTGCGTGTCCTGGGAATCAAAGATCCACTTGTCGACAAACAAACACTCGCCCAATTAGAGCGACTCGATGCAGGTAGCTGGTTCGACAAAAAGTTCGCTCGCGAAAGCATTCCTACACTCGAGCAGGCACTGCGTGTTATCCAACCCGGTTCGACTACATTAATCGAACGAAAAGGCGGCGATGCGGAAACGTGCATCACTCTTTTGCGACGCATGAACCTGCTTGATCAAGTCATGATTCAAGCGTTTGATTGGGACTATCTGTCCCACTGCCATCGGCTGGCTCCCCAAGCTGTTCTCGGAGCATTGGGCAACAAACAATTGAGCAAACAGCGAATTCGTGCAATTCAGTCGACAGGCGCCCAGTTCATTGGCTGGAAGCATGAGGATCTAGTCAAGGACGATATCGCGCAAGTCCATCGCGCAGGCCTGAAAGTATGGGTCTACACGGTCAATCAACCCGCTCGCGCCAAACAACTGATTGACTGGGGAGTTGATGGGATCATTACTGATGCCCCTGCGATTATCCAACCGTTAGCGAAAGTAAAGCGTTAGCGAAAGTAGAGATCCCACCAGCCCAAAAGAGATGTAACCGACGACACCCTGTACCAACCATGAGCGAGTACGCCTGTACCAATTGTGTGCCGTCGATCACGGCCCACCACCCACCAGCTACGTCCCGCACATGACCTGGCAAAATCGATGAACACCAGCCACACGCCAGCTGAACCTTTGAAATTCACATGCCCCCGCTGCAACAAGACAGTTACGGCGACGGATGGACAAGCCGGAACCCGCACCCAATGCCCCCACTGCCAACAGACAATTAAAGTCCCGGGCACGCCTTCATCGCCAATCAACACCGGACGTCAGGGCCGTGTACAGGTAGTAACCCGTGGGGGGGCGCAAACTCGTGAGCTCACGCTCGTCTGTACCCATTGCCAGACTCCCCTGCAGGCCCACTTGGATCAAGTCGGACAGACGATTACGTGCTCTGACTGTCTCGAATCTATTCTGGTTGAGCCACCGAGCAGTACCGCTCCCTCGGAACCGCCTGTACAGGCCGCTGACGAAAGTCAAAATCCTCAACAGCCTTCCTCTGTAGCGGTTCAGCCGGACGCGGGCCCCCCACCTGATAGACAATCTGGATCAGATGCCAGTGAATCAGATACCAGTGAATCAGATGCCAGTCCGGATGCAGACGATTTTGACGACTACTCGCTCGAGGAACTCGACACGCAGCCTTGGCAGAGCACGCCAGCTGCGGCGAAGACACGTCGTGATGAGTCAGCAACCTCTGCAGAAGCCGACGACGATGAGTACAAGCTCGCCGATCTCGATGAAACTCCCCCCCCTGCAAAAACCAACATCCCGGAAAACGACTCCCGGATCATCAGTATTGGCGAAGAAGCGGAAGAAGAAATCGTCGCTATGGAGGCGGTCAACAAGCCTTCCTCACGCCAACCACCCGCTCCCGTTACTCCTGACAGTAACGCGGTCACCGAAGTAAACCCCAATGAAGAATTTGGGATTTTATGCCGGCTCTGCGGGACGCGAATCTATGTGCGCATCCGCGACGTCGGCCAAGAAGTCAAATGCCCGGACTGTCATTCCCAGAACCTGATCGACAAACCGAAAACAGCACGTCGCAAACGCCCCACAACGGACCACACCGAGAGTGACCATCTCGATCTGGTAAAACTGCAACCTGAGACAGAAGTAGCGCGTCCTGAAAATCAAGAAATGCGCAAAATGGCGCAACAGACGCTGCAACAAGCCAGAGAAAAAAAGCCTACCTACTTCAAGGAAGAGCAGCCTGGGCTTGAAGTCGAAACCCCGCCAATCGTGTTGCTCAAGTTCCTCTTGAACCCCCACACCATCGGCTACTGGGTGATTTTGTCGGTCGGAGTGACCATCCTGGCCTCGTGCTTCTACTTCGCAATCAACCCTCCCGGTCAAGATCTCAATGCAAGTATCGCAAAAGTCATTTGGGTCTCCTTTTGGATACTTACATCGGTCTCGGGTTGCCTGGCAATCGGCTTTCTCTCCGTCACCTTGTTGACGATTGCCGGGGAAACCACCAACGGCACCCTGAACATCGAACATTGGCCCCCTGTGACAGGGTTCCTGGACTGGGCACTCGACACCCTCTACGTCGTTAATTCAGCCGTTATCGCTGCGTTACCGGGTGCGATCATCGCCGCTCCGCTGATCTTCTTCGAGGTCCCGATGTGGATTTCCTTGGTTCCTGTCGCGCTCAGCGTGTCAGTTTTATTCTCTATTCTCTTCGCATCAATGCTCGAGAACCGCTCCTGCTTCAACCCCGTTGCGCTGCCGATATGGCGCAGTCTGAAAGCAAATACGTCCTGCTGGACGATGTTCTATATGGCAGGCCCGATTATGCTGATCGGCGCGTATGCGATCGGCTGCGGGTACGCCTTCGGCAGCATCCTCGCCAACGGCTTTATCAGCGCCGGCATCGTCGGCCTGCTCTTTGTCTATTTTCGCTTGCTGGGCTGGGTCATCTGGAAAGTACGCGAGCAAATTGCCACCGAGGAATAAAGCAGGCTCCAGGGAGTTAAATCCAAGAAACAGCTTCCTGCAAAGAGGCCTCGCACGCTCGGGAACGACGTTGACTTCTTCGCGTGATTTGGCCTATACCTGCGCACAGATTTTGCAGCCGAAACAGTCGGCGAAATGCGTTCGCGCGTCGCCATTCAACTTCAACCAAACGCCTGCAACCTGGATTCGTTCGTGTTTTCTGTTCGGATCTGGTGAACAAACACACCCATGCCCACCCCTCAAATCGCACTACTGGTTTCATCCTACGAACGCCCTGGCCACCTCCAACGTTGCTTGCTGTCAATCGCTTGTCAGCAAGACGTACCCGGGGGATTCGAAGTGGTCGTGACCGATGATGGGTCCACCGACGAAACCGAACAGGTCGTCAAGAACTTTGCCAAAACGGTTGACTTCCAAGTACAGTTTGTGACCCACCCTCACAATGGATTTCAACTCGCACGTTGCCGCAACAACGGAGTCAAGGCAAGCCAAGCTCCCTATCTCCTGTTCCTGGATGGAGATTGCCTGCTGCCAGCCGATCACGTCTCATGGCATGTAAGGGAGCAGCGCAGGCATGTCGTTTCCGCCGGAGATTGCTGTCGCCTTAATCAGGCGACGTCGGAGCAAATCAACGACTCTAATATTCGAGATGGTTCTTTTGTTAACGGGACGCCGCGTGCCGAATTACGGCGCATGGCCCGACAGCATCGAAAAGCGGTTTGGTACAACCTTGTACACCACAAGACGAAGCCCAAATTAATTGGTAACAACATCGGAATTGCTCGCGAAGACTATGAACGCATCAACGGCTATGATGAACGTTTTGTCGGCTGGGGCTGTGAAGATGACGACTTGCGATTACGTCTCCGGCAAGCTGGAATCCGGATTCAGTCGGTTATGAACCGCACGTTCACTTATCACTTGTGGCACCCCTACGTTCCCTCTGCGGCGCTCGAGTGGAAAGCGGGCCCCAACGTCAAATACCTGCAACGAAAGAGCAGGCTAACTCGTTGCCTGAGTGGGATGATACATCGAAACCCAGAAGAACTGGCAACTTCTTTGACTGGCCAACCCGAGTCCTATGGGCAGGTCACCGAACTCCTGCCACAGCTGACTTCACAACCGACTGCTGAGCCTCCAGATGTCGAAGTACTGGTGCTTCCCGGCACTGGACAATTTACCGGACGAGCAGACTGTCAGCTGTTGGTGGTGTTGGATAGCACCCCTGTTCCCGCACAACAATTGCGGCGAGCAGACGCGATCGTTACAGACCACCTTCCCCCCAACCCCACGGGCAAGCCTTACTTTCCACTGAATCAATTCCAGGAAGCGCTCCGCGCCGTGGCCTGACCACCAACTGGCGTATTCAAAGCCCAAACCACCGATCCTGGAGGTTGCCAGCCGCCATCATCACCAGGGTTGCGTCAATAACGGAGCTCATTAAGCCTCCAGGTCGCTGACTGAAAACGCCCGGCACTGGAGCCGGCCGTCACCTTCCGTTTGAAATTGCCCCAGATTCCACACCATTGGGGCTTGAGGAAACGCCAGACCCGTCCTCAACTTCGGGCCTGGCTTCTGGTACAATTCTTCGCTTCTGTTCGCATTTGCGTGCCGAAATCAGCCCCACTCCTGCGGAAAACAGGCGTTACCCAGGATTGGCGAAACGGTGCGTACCGACCAATATTGGAAAGGAATGACAACAGGTCCGGGGTGACCACCCCGTCAACACACCGTGCTGCCAAGCCAGGCCGCGGTAAGGAGTGGTCGACAACGCGACCCGCGGGTGCCCACAAGCAACCAGCTCGTTGCAGGGCAGACGCTATAGGTTCTTGCCGGTACGGCTAGCGCGAACTACTAAGTATCCTTATCAGCTATATCCCCTCCATTGCAAAACAGGGTGTGACATGTCGGACCAGGCCCCGTGGATTACCTATCGCCCCGAACTCCGCGTGCTCGATTGCACGATTCGAGACGGTGGCCTCATAAATAAACACCAGTTTACGGATGAGCTAGTCCGGGCCGTCTACGAGACCTGCATCGCCGCCGGTATCGACTATATGGAACTCGGCTACAAGAACTCGCCCCGCCTCTTTCCTAAAGACGAATTTGGTGACTGGCGACATTGTGACGAAGACGACATTAACCGTGTTGTTGGCGACCACAACGCTGCCGAAACAGGGCTGAAACTGACCGCCATGGCGGATGCAGAGAAGAGCGACTGGAAAGAGCAAATCGTCCCAGCTAACGAGAGTGTACTGGACATGATCCGTGTCGCGTTTTACGCGCATCAGGTCTCAGAAGCTGCCCAGATGATCGAACATTGCCACGAACTGGGTTATGAGACCATGGCCAACCTGATGGCCGTGTCGAATATTACCGAAAAAGAGGTCGACGCTGTGCTGGATACCATCAAGACAACGCCTGCGGGCACGATGGTGATCGTCGATAGCTTCGGGCATCTCTATCGAGAGCAAATTGAAATGCTCTACAAAAAATACACCCAGGCGCTGGAAGGGACCGGCAAGGAAATCGGGATCCACGCGCACAACAACCAGCAGCTTGCATTCGCGAACACCATTGAGTCAATCATCCTTGGCGCCAACCGTGCTGATGCAACGATGCTGGGACTCGGCCGAGGTGCTGGCAACTGCCCCATGGAATTACTCCTGGGTTTCTTGCGCAATCCCAAATTCAAATTGCGGCCCATCATCCAGCTGCTACAGGACCATATTGAACCCCTGAAAGAAACCGTGGAGTGGGGTGCGTTAATCCCCTACAACATCACGGGCCAATTGAATCTCCATCCGAGCCACGCAATCCAACTTCGCGCCAGCGAAGAGGCAACCGAGTACGTAAAATTCTACGACCAGGTAATCGGTGACGGCTAAGATTGCAGCTACCATTCTCGATAGCATCGCGCGCGATGGAGAGTAGCCGGACAGCGTTTCTCGACGCGCACGCCTTATAGATTGCTTTAGAGAGACACCCTTGGTGGCACGCCAGCCGGAAGCTACTGGAGCGTGCTACCGTCACGCGCGACGGCAGCATATCGACTGTCGGATCACGAACAAGACGGGTCCACAAACGGCAGCCAACGGCGCAAGTACGTACGTTGGGGCCAACCGATTCGGCCAACCATCAAAAGTCGAAGCGATGATCTACCCTGAAGTACCGGCTAGTTATCAACTAGCGGCTCTTTCTTCTCCGTGATCACTTCGCACTGCGTCGCAAGTTCAGCATTCAATTCAGTGAATGGGGCCCATTCCTCGGGCAGGTTGTCCTCGTGAAAAATCGCTTCCACGGGACATTCGGGGACGCACGCTTCACAGTCAATACACTCTTCAGGGTGGATATACAGCATTTGTTCGCCCTCGTAAAAACACTCGACGGGGCAAACGACCACACAATCCGTGTACTTGCAGGCAAAACAGGGCTGGGCAACGACATGTGTCATAGAACCGTTTCTCCTTCATCACAACAACTGCCAGCAATTCCGGCTGTGAATTACTCAAATAAAAGGTTTTCGATCAATCATCCAGCACGTCTGTGGTCCTGCAGGCAGCTGGAACCGCCAACCTACCGCAATCACGCATCATGCGCAGATGTCTTATCCACATCGGTCTCTTGGCTTATTAGCTTCAGCCATAATCTCTGACAACCCAAAACAGACCAAACTGGTGCCTGCGAGAGCCAGCATAAGACTACAGTACCGACGACAACACCTGACCAGCAAACGATTTGAGATAAAAGTATTACATTTTGCTACGAGAAAAATGCTAGTAGCGGCACGTCACCATGTCAAGCGACGAAATCGATGGGAACCGGCAACGCCAAAACATCAGCCTTGCCTCGTTTTTTATGTCCTCCTAGAATCGAATCAGGCCTGGAGTCTCTAAACCGTTCGTCGTGTTTCCTCCAAAGGACAGCAGGGGCCCCCCCCAACACACCCCCCATTCTAAGAGGATGTTGTCCAATGGTGCTCTCTGACATTGACCGCAACTTGTTGCAGCGGTGCCTGGAACGCAAACCGCAGGCTTGGGAAGACTTTACCGACCGATTTGTTGGTTTAGTCATCCACGTCATCAACCATAGCTCTCAATGTCGTTCCATCCGCATCAGCAACCAGGACCGTGAAGACCTGGCTGCAGAGGTATTTTTGGCCATCGTCGCTGATGATTTTTCGGTTTTGCGACGATTTCGTGGCGAGAGCAGCCTGGCCACCTACCTTACGGTGGTAGCCCGCCGTGTCGTAGTACGTGAGTTAATCAAGCACAAACCCGCGGCCAGGCTGGGCGACGCGGTCGAATCTGTAGAACAAGAATCGGCGCACGAAGCCAATTTCGATGACGCTGACGAAGTGGAACGGTTGATCGGTCACTTGGCTGGCAAAGAAGCTGACGTGGTCAGGATGTACCACCTCGAAGGAAAGTCCTACCAGCAGATTAGTTCCACTGTGGGGATCCCTGAGAATAGTGTCGGCCCTACACTGAGCCGAGCCCGGGCGAAGATGTTTCGCTCAAGCGGTGTAAGTTGACACCCATGCCATAAATTTGGCCTCTCTCACGCAACAATTGCGTCGTCGTGGTCCCTCCCACCACGGGCAATATTGCGAAACACCGCAGTGCCATAGAAAAGGCCTTACTACGACTCTCCATCTGCTACTCCCCGTCCCCGATGGATCTGCCAATTGCGGACATCGAGTTCAGGAAGCAAATTGGTAGTATCCATCTGCGCCGCGTGGGCGATATCAACGCCGTGACCAATCTTGACCAGATTACGACCTCCCTGGGAATCTTGCAGCGTCTTCGTCAACACCTCAGGCGATGCCGATTCAAGATGACACCAGGCATCCCACGCCAGACGCGAGGCGTCGTTCATCACGATTCTTGAACGACTCAACCTGGCAACCACTGACCCTGCAAAGAGTACATCTTCGCGCGTCACTTCACCGTTCGTTCCAGCACAAACCAGGTCCACCTGAGGTTGAGTCGCAAGGGCTTCGACCACTACCGACTGATTGGCAAAGGCTCCGATCAATATTCGGTCGGCCTCACGACAAGACTCCATGGCTAACGTTCCATTGGTCGTCGTGAAGACAATGCTTTTACCGCCAACAACTTCGGTGGTGTATTCAGTCGGCGAATTTCCCAGCTGAAAACCCTCAATCCGCAAACCGTCGCGTTCTCCGCCCAGCACAACGGCGGGCTCCAACTGCGCGGCGATGTGGACGGCCTCAGCCACCTCGCGACAAGGGTGAACAGTGCGAGCACCGGCCGCCAAGGCTGAGATAATCGTCGTCGAAGCTCGCAGAATATCGATCACTACCACGGTACTGCCAGCCAGGTTCCTGGGTTCCAACCATTGCGGAAGAAAGTGGGTATTGACGCGATTCACCATGCTCACCCCTGCCAAGAAACAACAAACCTCACTCGCCGACGCCAAACGGCGGCTTACCGACCAGTGAGTGTATGCGACAGCGCAATTTCCCGAGTTTTCTGGAAGTCTTCATCAACTTAAAGTACGTTTCGCAAACCGCAACCTGCTATCTGCTGACCGCTGTTCCATTCGCTGGCCTGCGAATTGGACGTGCCGTGATAGCTCCGCTAGAATCGCGGCTCAGCAACGTACCCACCCCCGGTCCACACCATACCTGAGGTTTCGTCATGCGGCCCTTCCACTGCTGGTGTACAGCGATGATTCTGTTCTGCGGGACCACCGAATCGATCGCCGCCGACGCCCAATCCTATTTTCGTCATGCAGGCGGTGTTTATTCAACCGGAACCACATTGCCCATCGATCTGAAAAAATCCGAGAATCTGGTCTGGCGACAACCGCTGGAGAGTGGCCACTCAACCCCTTGCGTTATCGGCCAGCACATTTTCGTAACCAC
The DNA here is from genome assembly GCA_002724245.1 of Planctomycetaceae bacterium. Taxonomy (GTDB): domain Bacteria; phylum Planctomycetota; class Planctomycetia; order Pirellulales; family Pirellulaceae; genus UBA9264. Next base: position 25,730 of record PBOG01000242.1, on the reverse strand, counting down.
GTTCTCTTCCGAGACCAAAGAACTTGCCACCGTCGCGATGGATCGCAAGACGGGAAAATTGCTCTGGCGCCAAGTCGCGCCGATAGAAAAACTTGAATCCGTACATCCCGTGGGAAACCCGGCAACTGCCTCTGCCGCGAGTGACGGAGAACGCGTATTTGTGTTTTTCGGCAGTTACGGAGTTCTGTGTTATGACTTCGCCGGTCACCTGCTGTGGAAAAAACCCATGGGCCCATTCCAGGACGAATTCGGCGCTGGCAGCTCCCCAATCCTGTTCGAAAACCGTTTGATCCTGAACCAGGATCACGACACCAACAATTACCTTGTCGCGCTCGATGCACATACCGGCAAGGAACTCTGGAAAGTCACGAGAAACAATTTTACCCGCAGTTATGCCACACCTATCATCTGGAAAACACGAGGCCAGTCGCAAATCCTGGTCCCCGGATCAACCAGGCTGACAGCATACGCAGTGGAAACCGGCAAACGCATCTGGTGGGTCGATGGACTGGCACGAATCGTGAACACGATCCCCGCCGTCAGTGGAGAAATGCTCTACGTAGCCAGCTGGTCACCCGGTGGCGAAATTGAGGGAGACCGGATTGCAATGGAACCCTGGAAGGAAGCCCTCGCCACACTCGACAAGAACGCGGATGGCCGACTGCGTCGAGACGAGTTGCCCAATGGCAGTCCGGTCAATTCACGATTCTTTCGTATCGACCTTGACCAGAATGGTGCCCTGGATCAGCAAGAATGGGAAAAACACGCCGAAGTATTCGCCCGCTCACGGAACCAGGTCCTGGCAATTCGTCCCAGTGGTGAGGGCAACTTGACCGAGACACATGTGCTCTGGAAGTACGCCCGCGGCATCCCTTACGTCGCCAGCCCCTTGGTGCATAACAACGTGCTGTACATGGTGAAAGATGGTGGAATTCTATCCTCTCTGGACGCAGGCACGGGCGACGTTCTCCGGCAAGCCCGCTTACGTGGTCGTGGCAACTACTACGCGTCACCTGTCGCCGCTGATGGAAAACTTTATGTGGCGAGCGAACGAGGCGTTATTACAATCGCTTCGGCCACGGGAAAATGGAAGACCCTCGCTTCCCATGACTTTGGGGAAGGCATTTATGCGACTCCTGTCGTCGACCAGGGACGGTTACTGGTACGCACCGAAAAAGCACTCTACTGCTACGCGAAGCCGGCGTCGGAAACACCGGACAATCAGCTTAGCGATGCTGAGCGCAAAGCTGGCTGGCTCCTGCTATTCGACGGTAAATCCTTGACCAATTGGCAAACCAGTGATCTCAAACCAAGCCAGACACCCGTTCAAGAAGGCGCCATCAACCCACACCAATGTGGTGCCTATATGATGATCCACAAACAAGTCTGGCGTGATTTCCAACTACAGCTGGACTACAAAGTCAGCGGTAAATGCAACAGCGGAATCTTCTTCCGCACCTTCCCCCTGACCCCCAAACCAGGACGTGATGTCGGTTACAACGGCCTGGAAGTCGCCATAGACGATGCGCAACAAACAGGTTACCACGCCACCGGCGCAATCTACGACCTGGTGCCGGTCAAGCAGGACCTCACGCGCCCCACTGGCCAATGGAATCACCTATTGCTCACTTGTGACAAGAGTCGCGTATCCGTTGAACTCAACGGTCGATTGGTCAGCAAACTTGACCTCAACGAATGGACCCAAGCGGGAACCAGACCCGACGGATCGGATCACAAGTTTCGCGACATCGTCTTCAAAGATCATCCCCGAGAAGGCTATATCGGATTACAAGACCACGGAGCGCCAGTCTGGTTCAAGAACATCAAGCTCCGACCTTTGAACAAATCTTCCGAGTAAACTCCTGCCTCAAGTGACCGGAGACCATCACGTGGCAAAATGGCTGGCGATCGTATCAACGCTGCTGCTCGCTAACGCACCAGGCCTGCATGCAGATGACATTGACCAATGGCTAAGCGCGATCTCTAAAACCGGAGCGGGCGCCGCTGGCTCACGCGCAGCACGAGTTGCTGCGGACCAACTGAGAGACCAGGGGATCGTTATTCTGCCGCGGCTATTGGACGCAATGGACACTCCAAATGTCGTAGCCGCCAACTGGTATCGCACCGTCTTCGACGACATTGTGCAAGTTGAATTGAAGAGCAAGTCTCCTCAACTCCCACTGCCACTTTTTCGAGACATGGTACGGGATGCGCGTCGCCAGGGACGGTTACGTCGCTATCTACTGGATTTCCTCGATCGATTCGAACCGGACTTTCGCCAGAGCTGGATACCTGGTCAACTCGATGACGTTGAATTTCGCGAAGAAGCCGTTGCCATCGCGTTAGAAGCGGCGCAACAAGCAAAACAAAAGCAACAGCCCGATGATGCGCGCAGCGCCTTCAAGAAGGCCTTTCAGCACGCGCGCCGGGAAGATCAAGTACGGGCAGCAGCCGATGGACTGAAATCGCTAGGCCTCGATGTAAGCATCGTCAAGCATATGGGATTCGTGACCCAGTGGTATCTACTGGGTCCGTTTGACGCGCCTGGGAAAACTGGCTTCAAGCTTCGCTTGCCACCTGAAACGAAAGTAGACCTCCAGGCCACTTACACCGGGCAAGACGGAAATCCAATCCAATGGAAGCCCTATCAAACTTCGGATCGCATGGGACAGGTTAATCTCGTGCAAGCAATTGCTCCCGTCAAAGAGGCCGTGGGCTATGCGTACGCAGAGCTCGAGTCGCCACGAGCCCAGGAAGTCCAACTGCGGTGTGGCGCCGATGACAATCTCAGCGTATGGATCAATGAAAAAATCGCGTTGGCACGACTACAGTGGCTCAACGGAACCCGTCTTGATCGCTTTACCGCGACCGTGTCCCTGCGCCAAGGTGTCAATCGAATCCTGGTCAAGATCTGCCAGGGGCCGCAACACAAGAACCCCGCCGTGTCAAATAACTGGTCGCTACAACTGCGATTCTGTGACAAAACCGGTGCTGCCGTGGGCCTGAAACCAATCCTACCCGCAAACAGCACCCCTTAGCGTACAGTCACAAAATCCGCGACAGGAGTTCATTTCATGTGCTGAAAAGCCAGCCCGACTGAATTGCCAATTCAACCTCCGCTGGAATAACTTCTCTCACGAACCGCATTCGCAAACGACTCCGGAACATAGACCGTCATGAATACACGCTCTCAAGTTAATTTGTGCATCAAGCAAGCTTCTTTTTGCTACACCATGATGCGATTCTTGTTACCAGTGATTCTCTGTGGCTTGTCGATTCCGGCGTTCTGCCCAGTTGCCAAGGCCGAGCAATGGGCCCAGTGGCGAGGGCCCGACTCGAATGGGGTTGCGCTGCAGCAGAACGCGTCAACGCAGTGGTCAGCAACCGATGGAATCCGATGGAAAACGCCGTTACCTGGTTCTGGAATCTCCAGCCCGATCATCTGGAACAACCGCGTGTTCGTGACCGCCTCCGATGGGGTCGCCTTGAACGAGTTGCATATCATCTGCCTCTCACGACAAGACGGCAAGCTGCTCTGGCACCGACGCCTCTGGGGCACGGCACCAACACGCTACCATGGCACCAAGAGCAGCATGGCAAGTCCCACACCCATTACAGACGGCCAACATTTGTACGCCTTCTTCGGAACCGGAGATGCGTTCTGCGTTGATCTGAACGGGAACCTGGTCTGGCACCGCTCGCTGGCCAGTGAATACGGCAAGTTTGAAAATCGTTTTTCTGCAACCAGTTCACCGATCTTGTTCAAAGACCTGCTGGTGGTGCAATGCGACCATTATGGAAACTCGTACGTTGTCGCGTTAAACAAGAACACCGGAGTCAACGTCTGGAGAAATGAACGCCCTGACTCATGGCTTTCCTGGTCGTCACCGCGACTGGCTCCTGTCAGTGGGAGCTCCGCGGTGGAACTTATACTCTGCGGCTCGCTTCGAGTAGAAGGCCTTGATCCCGCCACTGGAAAGCCCCTTTGGACGGTGTCGGGCATGCGTCACGAGTGTATTCCCACACCGGTTTTCGGACACGGCCTGATTTATGCCGTAAGTGGACCGAAAGGCCCGACACTGGCAATTCGGCCTGGGGGACGTGGTGATGTGACTCAAAGCCATGTGAAATGGGAGTATCGACGCGGGGCGCCCTTTGTTCCTTCCGCAATTCTTGTGGGGGACTACTATTATTTGATTGACGACCAGGGAATCACATCGTGTCTGAATGCGGTGACTGGCAAACGGGCTTGGCAAAAACGTCTTCCTGGCGGCTATACAGCCTCCCCCGTTGCGACACGTGACCACATCTACTTTGCGAATGAGGGTGGCCAGGTGACCGTAATCCGGGCACACACTCCACGTTATCAGCAAGTCGCAAGAAACGACATTGGCGAACCAATCTTCGCCTCCCCGTCACTCGCTTCCGGAGACCTGTTTGTACGAACGTCACGACATCTTTGGTGCATTGGCGGCCAAACCAACTAAAACGACAAGGACGTAAGGCTAGTGGCACCCTTTTAACCCACAAGATCGATCGGTTAGAATGCCGGCGTTGGAATTCTCGACGTGTGAATTCCGCCAAACAACAGGACACGGCAACGTACGCATAGCAATCAAGACAGCGAATCTATGCCAGGTCGGATTCGCTAATGAATTTGGCTCATTGCGCCCCTTCAGTGTGTCCTGTCATCCCTATACGCTTCTGGTGTGAAGCCACTAACTTGTCATGACGACAGCGCTTGCCCACACCCCACTTCACGCGTGGCACAAGGATCAAGGAGCTCGGCTAGTCGATTTTGCCGGCTGGTCGATGCCAGTCCAATACACCTCAATCGTCGCCGAACATGTGGCAACCCGGACAGCCGCCTCTGTTTTTGACATCTCTCACATGGGACGGTTGAGATTCGACGGTGACAATGCTGCCGCATTCCTTGACCACTTGTTAACACGCCGCGTGACCGACATGGAACCCGGACAAATCCGGTATGCGTTGTTAACGAATGATCAGGGCGGGATCCTTGACGACGTGCTGGTCTACCATCTCGAATCACCACACGGGGCCCGCTACTTCTTGCTAGTGGTCAACGCGTCCAACCGCGGTAAAGTTATTGCATGGGCACAGTCCCAACTCGCCACATTTCCTGGTGTCACGATGCAAGATCGCACTACTGATACCGCGATGATCGCCTTACAAGGGCCTGCGGCGCTTGAAATCATTGACCCACTACTGGACAGTTCGCCCGCCAACCTCAAGTACTACACCGGCGTTGTAACCCGTCAGATGAAAAAGGTCTGTATCGTCAGCCGAACCGGGTACACCGGAGAAGATGGGTGCGAACTGATTATCAAAGCCTCAGAGGCCGTACAAGTCTGGAACAATCTGTTAATGGCTGGCCGTGATCGAGGTTGTATCGCTGCTGGACTCGGAGCCCGGGACACCCTTCGGCTGGAAGCCGGAATGCCACTCTACGGACATGAACTAAACGAAGAGATTACCCCCTTTCAAGCTGGCCTCGGCTTTGCCGTAAATCTCGCTGAGAGAGAATTTGTCGGGCACCAGAAACTCCGTACGATTCGTGAGACCGCAGAGCACCAGCGTCGAGTGGGGCTGAGTTTGACTGGACGCCGCGTTCCGCGCGAAAATTACCCCGTCCTGAACTCTGGACAGCAAGTCGGTCATGTCACCAGTGGCACTTTCTCGCCAACGTTGAACAAACCGATTGCAATGGCGTACATCAACGCCGCCAATGCGGAGTCTGATCACGGGCTAGAAATTGACATCCGGGGTAAACCAACGCCGGCAACGCTGGTCCCCCTTCCCTTTTATTCCCGAAACCGCAAGTGAGGATGGGCACGTGAATCCGGAGGAATTACTTTATTGTGAAACCCACGAGTGGGTTTCGATCACAGATGAGGGCGGCAGCAAAACCGCGACGGTGGGCATCTCCAAATTTGCAGTCGAGCAGCTGACGGACCTGGTCTTCATGGAATTGCCCGAACCTGGCGCCGAAGTGGCTGCTGGAGATGAATTCGGCGAAGTCGAGTCCGTCAAGGCGGTAAGTTCGCTGTACGCCCCTGTGGCTGGGAAGATTCTGGAAGTCAATCACGACTTGCCCAACAACCTGGAAACGCTGAGCGAAGATCCTTACGACAAGGGTTGGATCATACGACTGGCGGTCAGCGACGATAGCGCCCTGAGCACACTACTGGACTACCAGGCGTATCAGAAACAATGTGCCGCGGAAGAATGAATGCAACAGCAGCGAATATCTGCCCACAACTCATCCTGCAAAAATTCCCGAAAAGCCCAGAGAACAAGTATCCTTGTGCAAAACGACACACGCCGTTTCGGGTAAGATCTGGCTACGTTCGCCAGCAGCGACAAAATGGTCTTACGGCGGTAGACTAGCGCATCAGGTCAAATCGTAACGAACCGATGTGACCGTTGTCTAAACCACAGACCAGACAACCACTAAAAAGAGCAGCGACCACAGGGAGGAACTGGTCTCAATGCCCTATATCTACAACACCCCACAAGACCAACAGGACATGCTCGAAGCGATCGGTGTTTCGTCGATCGAAGATCTCTTCGACCAGATACCTCCGGAAGTTCGGCTTGAACGTCCACTTGATCTGGCTCCAGCGCATTGCGAAATGGAGTTGAGCCAGCATCTGTCGAATCTTGCGTCGCAAAATCTGCACGCCGCCAACAGCGTCTGCTTCCTTGGTGGCGGCAGCTACGATCATTTCGTACCGGCGGTAGTCGACGCGATCGCTTCCCGTGGAGAATTCTACACGTCTTACACTCCCTACCAACCGGAAGTCTCGCAGGGCAATCTGCAAGTGATGTTTGAATATCAGACACTCATTTGCCAACTCACAGGAATGGACGTATCCAACGCGAGTCTCTATGACGGTGGCAACGCCGCGGCCGAGGCAGTCTTGATGGCCATGAGCGCCACCAAGCGGAATGGGAAAGTCGTTGTACCTGCCAGCGTACATCCCGAGTACCGCCAGATTCTCGAGACCTATCTGGCCAGCCTGGATACCGAGCTCGTGACGGTACCTGCTGACGACGGGGCCACAGCGCTCGCTGCGCTAGAGGCAACGGTTGATGAAGACACTGCCTGTGTACTCGTGCAACACCCCAATTTTTTTGGATCGGTAGAACAAACCGAGGACATTGCGCACATCGCTCATCAAAAAGGCGCATTGTTAATTGTCGCCTTTGATCCAATCAGCATGGGGCTGTTGAAACGCCCGGGCGACTGTGGTGCGGACATCGCCGTTGCAGAAGGGCAATCCTTGGGAACTCCGATGCAGTACGGCGGTCCCTATCTGGGAATTATGGCTTGCAGAGAAAAGTTTGTCAGACGACTGCCTGGTCGCATCGGCGGCGAAACCGTCGACCGTCGCGGCCGTCGCTGCTGGGTCCTCACACTCCAAACTCGTGAACAGCACATCCGCCGTGAAAAGGCGACAAGTAACATCTGCACGAATCAGGGTCTATTCGCACTACGCGCAGCGATCTATCTCGCGACACTGGGTCCACACGGACTACGTGAAACAGCCGAACTGTGTGTTCAGAAAGCCAACTATGCCCGGCAGCAAATCATGCGAACCGATCGCTTTTCAGATGCGTTCAACCTGCCAACCTTCAAGGAGTTCGTAGTTCGAGATCAAAACAACCAGGTCGCGTCGATGCTTCAAGATGCTGCCAACCAGGGAATCCTGGCTGGAATCCCCTTGCAGAGGTGGTATCCAGACCTAAGCGACTGCTTCCTGGTAACGGTCACTGAACAACGAACAAAGCAGCAAATCGATGCGTTGGCAAACTGCCTTGCCAACGCGCAACAACCTACGGCAATCCATGCGTAATCGACTCGCGACACAACCATTATTTGACCTGTCCAAGCCCGGTCGGCGCGGAACACGCTTACCCAAGTGCGATGTTCCTGTACAAGACCTCGAACAATTATTGCCTGCCTGGGCGCAAGCCACCGAGCCACCTGGCTTGCCGGAAGTCACCGAACCAGAAGTGGTTCGTCACTTCACCAATCTGTCCACGCTGAATATGTCAGTCGACACGCATTTCTATCCATTGGGCTCATGTACCATGAAGTACAATCCCAAGCGGAATGAACGGCTGGCGGGTACTCCGGGGATCGTAAACCTGCATCCCTACCAACCTGAAGATACGATCCAGGGGATGCTGCAACTGCTGTACGAACTGCAGGAAATGCTGGCGGAGATTTCCGGCCTGCCCGCTGTGTCGCTACAACCAGCAGCTGGCGCGCACGGAGAACTAACCGCTTTAATGGTGGCAGGGGCACATTTTCGAGAATCTGGTGAACTACGAACAAAAGTTCTTACACCGGATTCCTCGCACGGTACAAACCCGGCCAGCGCACGGATGGCTGGATTTGAATCAGTCATGATCAAGAGCTCTGAAAGCGGCTTTGTCGACATGGACGACTTGCGTTCCAAACTCGACGAACAGGTCGCCGTCTTTATGATCACGAACCCCAACACATTGGGCATCTTCGACCACCAGGTGAGTGAAATTTCAGACCTGGTACACAAGTCCGGCGGATTGATCTACCTCGACGGCGCCAATATGAACGCCATTCTAGGTGTCACCAGACCTGGAGATTTTGGTGCCGACATGATGCACTTTAATCCACACAAGACTTTCAGTGGCCCTCACGGTGGAGGCGGCCCCGGCGCCGGGCCGATATGTGTGAACGAAGCACTCGGTGCTTATCTTCCCGTTCCTGTTGTTGCAAGTGACGGAGAGCACTATCGACTCGTGTACGACCGGCCGCGGTCGATCGGTCAAGTACGTAGTTTTTTCGGCAATGTCGGTGTCTTGGTACGTGCCTATTGTTACATCCTGTCGCACGGTCCCGATGGACTACGGCGAGTTTCCGAAAATGCGGTGCTGAATGCCAATTACCTCCTCAGCCGAGTCCGGCACATTTTACCGGTGCCGCACGGGTCACGTTGCATGCATGAATTCGTCGCTACTGCCAGTGACCTGAAGAAAAAGTCAGGCGTTACAGCAATGGACCTGGGGAAACGTCTGCTCGACTATGGCTTTCATGCACCAACCGTCTACTTTCCACTCACAGTACCCGAGTGCTTGATGATTGAACCTACAGAAACAGAAAGTAAGGAAACGCTTGACGCGTTTGCCGAAGCGCTGTTTCGTATCACTGAAGAACCGGCAGAACTGCTGCATGAAACACCCCACTCGACATACACCAGTCGCCCCGACGAAGTGACCGCAGCTCGCAAACCACAATTGAAGTGGTCCGGACCTTCCGGGACTGACAAAAAAGACCACTGACCCACATCTGCCAGGCACCAGTACTGCTGCAGCCCCTACGAAGATGCGAGAGTGGCGAGTCACTGTTGAGGTGCCACGAAGAACGCTTGTACATGCCAGTTGCAACACAGGCCGGTATGAGAACCCATACGTGACAGCACACGTTGTCACCGCAGCTGTCCCTCGGGCTCTAACAGCATTCGTTTCAGCCACAACCTAATCTGGCTTAAGCTTGCCATGAATCGTCTTCTGCTGTTGACTGATACGTCTGGGAACGGCGCTTGGAATATGGCGGTGGACGAATGGCTGCTGCAAACCGCGGGCGACCGCGCCTCACCTGTTCTTCGATTTTACCGTTGGACTGAACCAACTTTGTCATTGGGCTATTTCCAACATCACGCGGACCGCGCTCAACATGTCAGCAGCCAGAACTGCCCGTTCGTTCGACGAGCCAGCGGTGGTGGCGCAATCATCCATGACCAGGAGCTCACTTATAGTCTGACACTCCCCCTTAACGATCGCTTCAGTTCCAGCGCATTGGACTATTACTACGACCTCCACCGATCTCTGGTCGAAGCGTTGCAAGAATGGTCGATTACCGCAACACTGGTCGACACAGACCAACGCGAAGACGCAGCATTTCTCTGCTTCCAACGCCGCGCCGCTGGAGACGTCACTATCGCAGGGGCGAAGATCGCCGGGAGTGCACAACGACGGTCTGCTGGGAGTATCTTGCAGCACGGCAGCGTCTTGTTGGCAACATCCCGCGCGGCTCCCGAACTCCCGGGAATCAAACAAGCAACAGGCTGCACTGTCAAACATGACGACCTTCTATGCTGCTGGCAGGCGCGGCTTCTTAGCCACTGGAACCTGACGGCCCACAACCTGCAAATTAACAGCCATGATCTTACGACGATCAAACGCCTGGCAGACCGGCGTTTCGCCGCAGACACCTGGAATAGACGTCGATGACACGCAAACACAACGTTGCTGAGGATCTGCGCGATCCCACATCACCAGGCAGCTTATCTTTCTGACGCCGCAGGTTCCGCACAATCGGCATTTCTGAGCTGACACCTCTTTTGCAATCTAAATCTAGCGCAGAATCGCGAAACATCCCAACTGATGGTTGCATTCATCGCGGCAACCATCCACAATGAGAAACGTTCGGACGAACCCGTTCGACGCTCACGAGCATAGCAGTGGCATTCGCAGCCCATCCATTTTTTCTCGTAACGCGTCACTGTGTCGTCAGTCCACGCTCATCTCCAGCTTAATGCGCAGCAGGTTTCGGTGCATTGCAAGTGAAGGGAACGACTTTCGACCTATCCTTTGTTCCGTCCGTACGCCGTTCTCTTTAGAAGTGCCATGACGCCCAAACTCAAAGTACTGCACGGAAAAAATGCCGGACATGAGATTCGTCTTAAGGGGTCCAAATTCCTGATCGGGCGTGGTGAGGAATGTCAACTGCGTCCCAAGAGCGATGCGATCAGCCGCCAGCACTGTGAATTTACGATCGAAGGAGACCAGGTTTCTGTCAAGGATCTCGGCAGCAAGAACGGAACACTGGTAAACGGCACGCGTATTGAAAGCGCGACGTCATTGAACGACGGCGATGAAATTCAAATCGGGAAGCTCGCCTTTGCCATCGTCGGTCTAGCAGTCGAGGAACCTGCGGAGCTGGAAAAACCGACGGCAAAAAAAGAGAAGCCGGCTGCGATGTTCACTGATCAGGCCATCGAGGATTCTGACATTTCTGCTTGGTTACAGGAAGGCGACGATTCCAACCGAGCCCGGGAGCTGGCCGAACCCGAAACCAAACAATTCAGACTTGAAGAAGCAGACCGCGCAGCATTACATGCCGATGCCGATGCCGATGCCGATGCCGATGAAACCTCTGCGGCCGATGACGATTCTTCATCCGAAGGCGATTCCACCAAGAAGAAAAAGCAGTACGGAAAACTCCCCAGCAAGATGCCTGTCAGCTCGACGGATTCACGGGAAGCAGCCTCCGACATGCTCAAGAAATTCTTCGGCAGGCGTTAACCAGGTCTGATTGCACGACCTTGGATGCGAAATTACGAGTTTGCCATACGCCTCGTGCCTGACTAAAATCCGGCAGCCTGGAAGCCGTCTCCGGGCGGGGGGCCTGGACTGACCTAGGTACCTTCCAGTGTTTTTCGCACAGGCCAATCATGTGGCTGCTGACTGCCTGACTCAGCATCCCCTGGCTACTTTGTCATGCCCGCATCACTTCTTGGTTTGATCACTACCTGCCTCGCTGGCGACCAGGCAGCGATCACAGAACTGGTAGAGCTTTATCGCTCCCAGGTTTTCGGACTTTGCTTTCGCATGCTCGGGCATCGCCAGGATGCCGAAGACGCAACACAAGAAACGTTCTTGCGTGTCTTGAACAACTTGAACCAGTGGGATCAACAACGCCCATTTGAACCTTGGCTGCTTGCGATTGCCAGCAATCGCTGTCGGACTGCTCTGGCAAAACGTGCTCGAAGGCCCCATTTAGATTCACTTGTCGAAACAACTTCCACGGCCGACGCCAGGCAACAGGCACGCGACGCGTTAGATGAAGAACTAAATCTCGCATTGAATCACTTGCGTCCTGAGCACCGGCTCGCGTTCACGTTGTTTCATCACCATGAAAAATCCTATCTGGAAATCGCAGAAATTCTCAACTGTCCACTTGGCACTGCCAAGACCTGGGTACATCGGGCCCGGCGAGCTTTGATTCACCGCCTACACACTCGCAAGGTCATTTCGGAGACACACCACCATGCGATGCCTTGATTTTGAACAACGCCTGCAACGCCTACTAGATTACCGTTGCCGCCCAGACTACGACGACCAGCTCAAGATGCACGCCGCGGTTTGCGACAGCTGCCAGGGGAAACTTGAAAGCCAGCGGTTGTTGTTTGCGCACATTGCTACCTCCTCAACCGTGGAGTTGCCCAGCGGTATGGCCACGGCAGTGTTAAGCAGACTTACTGAGCAACGTCATGTAAGGCGACAACGAAGACAACGGTACATGACTTGTGCCCTGGTCGTCTGCCTGATGTGCGTGCTTTTCATGCGGCACGACTTTCGCCCAATCAACGAGAGACCGGGTATACCAGCTGCCTCCTTGGTTACCACGCTACCTGCATTAGCCCTGCCCGTTACTCAACAGCAACTGCACCACGCAGCAGAAAAACCGATTACGACCGCAGCCCCTAAATCGACAGAGCAGCAGACCGTGCAACTAGCGCTGAAACAGTGGAAAACTCCACTGGCGCAATGGAACGCCCACTCAATGATCTCCCTCGATCAAATCACGAACGGGCTCAAGCCTATCGCAAGTTCGTTTTCTATCGCCCTTAGCGCGTTGCGTAGAACTCTGCCTGGGCGTTACAACACCCCACCGGCTAAGCTACAAACACAACGCCTGAGTCATTGGCTACGAAGCTTCACCTGACAACAGTCACTGGGCCTGCAGTTAACCACATCCATACCCGCTTCCGACTTCTCGCCGGACGCTGTGCAGATCAGAGGCAACCGCGTCTACAGTAGCCCCAAGGGATTTTGGCGAGTCTTGAGTGGAAGTCCCACCGGTGACTTCTGGCGATGCGACTCAAAGACGCCAGCGATCATCTCAACGATCATCCGACCCTCATAAATACTGCACTCAGGATCACGATCCTGTTCAATGGCGTCGATCAAGTCACGACAGGCTGCAATATTACCTAGATTGTGTTGTGGGTCCTTGATTGTCTCTTCCTTGCCAACGCCATTCGAACTGATACGTGTCCAGGTTTTGCCGCTCCGTCCTGGCGACCAGGATGAATCGGCCAGCAATACAGCATCTGGAAGATACCCGGTTGTCAATTCGATGATGCCCTTGGAACCGAGGATTTGCAACGCAAACCGTCTGGGGTTCCCGGCAACATTACGGTGCGATCCGAAGTAACCGGTAACACCGTCATCCAGACCATAAGTCGCACATATCTCGTCACCCGCCAACAAGCCGATTTCTTCGTTGCCGGGTTTAACATGCTGGGATGCCACCGGGTCCCCGTCCTGACGTACTGTCGCAAAACACCATTGCGGGTCGCCACCAAACGTATTCATCAAATTCAAGATATGCGTTCCAAGAACCCATAAATCTTCACCACCGCCACGGCGGTCTTCCTTACCGCGTCCCCGAAATTCCAGGACCTTTCCAATCGTATCATCGTGAATCAAATCGCGAATGACTTGCACTAAGGGGCTGTATCGAGTCTGACACGCAAGTGCGAGTTTCACATTGTGTTTGGTGCATATTGCAACCATCTGATCCGCCTCTTTGAGCGTCCTGCAAAGAGGCTTTTCAAGGTAAATATGGATTCCACGTTCCGCGGCGGCAACAACGATGTCACGATGTTGATCGAGCCAACGCGGACCAATACTGACAATATCTGGCCGCGTCTTGTCGAACAGCTCACGGTAGTCGGCGAAAGCGTGTGGCGCACTCAGTCGTTGCACCGCTTTGTTCCGCCCTGCATCATCTGCATCTGCCACGCCAACAATCTGCGTTTCCGGCATGGCAAGCCACACGGTATCCAAACCATGTCCATAATTCCCTCTTCCAGTATGACCAATCACGCCCACGCGATATTTGGCTGCCACTGCTTCGCTCCTTTGCGATACGACCTGGCCACTAACTCATCATTTGTCACTGACCGGAAACGTGACCTTGTTTCATGGTGGAATAATCGTGAAAACTCGACGACCAAGGTGCCGACTCACACTGCCCATTCTGCACTTCATGAAGCTGCGACGCAAATCGAACTGTTGGCAAGACACACAAGTTCGCTCGTTTACAATGGCACTCCTCACAGCCCATGACCGCAACGCTCACGACGGACCTGATTCGTACTAATCTCATCTCGTGAGAAGTTCGTCGACACTCTTCGGATTACCGGACTCACCCTCCGAGTCCTTGCGCAGGAATCCGATGAACGCTCACGACTACGGAAGCACGGTCAACCAGACCTGCCTCAATCGTCTCGACGTACCTGTTACGGGAAATGCTGCGGTCCGTTGTGAGCCGGACTTGCCCGCCTTGCCGACCACCGAAAACGAAGTGGAAATCCCTTTCTTCGTCGGCTTGACCACCAGTTTCACAGCCTTCGAGGTGTCGCCTTTGGCCCCAGAAACCACGGTTTCAACGGTTACGCCTTCTGGTAATCCCACTGCTTCAATGACGATTTCCTCCGCAAATCCCTCTTGCCGTTCAATGGTGACTGGAATCTCCACAGTCTTATCTGCTGCTACGACAAAAGCATCCGCTGCCAGACTCAGCTGATAGTCGGGAACGGCAGGAATTACAGTGAGATGGTAAACAAATCGAAAACCGCCATGACCGTTCACATCCTCAAGTTCCAACAAATAGCGTCCAGTCTCCGGCGCTGAAAAAGACAAGGCCGCGTCGGGACTCCCTCCCGCGTCATCATTTTCCGCCAGCATTTTCCCTTTGCTGTCCCGTATACGTACAAGCGGGTCAAGTGCGTAACCCATTTTTCGGGACGCTGCCACAACATTGATTTTCTTGCCCTTCTCAAGATTGAATACAAATTGATCTTTCTCCAGAGCCGCACCGATTCGTCCGGTAATTGCGGCCGGCACATCGATCTCCTGCGCAACCGCAGGCTCTGCGTTATCGACCGCCACGATTGGCGCAAACGAATAAGCCGGCAGCCGCAAGATACCAGTAGTTTGAGGAACCACAATCGTCCGAAAAGAGTCTTCCGTCGCAGCGCTGATTTGACGAAGATCGGCGGGGAAATTCCAGCCGTGAAAAGTCAATTCCCTGGGCTTACCCCGCTCAACGGCAAGCGGGAACGTATGATCGATCACCGCCTCGTTAGTGACTGTCAAACGATAAACATAACTATCCGCACCAGCAAACCCGATAGTCGAATTGGGTGCCGATGGAAAGGCAAAGATCCTCACCAGATACTGGCCATCCTGCGGTGCTTGAAACACAGTCATGGGGTCCAAACCGCGTTCATCGTCGTTATGCAACAGCACAAATCCCCGCGCATCACATATCTGCAACACTGCATCCATGGGGGAGTTCAACGTGGTATTTGCCATCGCCGAGGCCACGAGCGTCTGCCCAGCTTTGAGCGCCAATGAAAAATGATCGACGTCGCCCGCCTTGTTCAACTTGCCATTGACAACGGTCGAGGCCGTTAGCATCTGTGGTTTCCCAGGCGAGTCATTTGGTTCCTGTTCGACTGTCTCCGTCAACGATCCCACCGCAAAAGGCCGCACCGTCGTGGCACCTTCGGCATCATGAAGGCGAATAAAATACAAACCTGCGGCAGCTCCCTGGTCGATAGTGACGCGCAACTTCTGCTTCATATCCGCGAGGGCTTCAACCTTGATTCCTTCTCGATCACTCGACGCCTGAACCGGCCAGCGCGGAAAAGACCCCGCGCAAGACACTTCGACAGTTTGGCCCTGTTGCCCACCCGCGGGAAAGAAAAACTGCAAACTCGGTGGAGCAGCGAATGTGACGCCTTGCCACATTCCAGTCAGGAACAAAGCCATACAGATGGCCACCTGCGACCAAACGCAGCAGGTCCCACGACAGCGGCAACGGAACCGGACGGCGCAATCGACCATTTGGGCTCCTGCACAATATCCCCAAATACCATCCTGATCATCTCTGAACATCTCGTACATTCCTGCCACAGAAACATGTCATGAACTGATGCACTCAATAAGCCGATACACTCAATAAGTGCAGCACTGTGGCACATAGTATCAGCCGTCCACTGGAACGGAACAAGCCTCTATCCACAGAGACCAATCAGATAGTTTGACTTCACAGCACCGGGCCAGTACTGTTAAGGGCGCGTCGGGGCAGCAACTGCAAGCCTGACTGCTCGCGTACGGGCAACCCCGCATTCCTGTCTCCCCAGAACGAAGGAAAATCCTCATGAAACGGAATGACTCCACGCATTGTTCAGACTGTCAACTCGATGTAAATCGACGCCACTTCCTGGGAGCGACCGCCGGGGCCGCGATTGCTGTATCCGCAGCGCCGAGCATCGCCGCGCCTTCTCCGAAAAGCAAAGCTGAACTGGCGATTGTACGGCTCTACGATTCATTCAATGCCGCGCAAAAGAAAGCGCTGGCACTGCCGCTTAGCGATGAACGCCGTACACGAATCAACGCCAACTGGCGAATCACGGAAACCATGATCGAAGAGCTCAGCGCCGAGCAACAGGCGATCACGAAAGACATCGTGCGTGGCCTGACTTCGGAAGAGGGCTTTGAACTTTTCATGAAACAAATGGACGACGACTGGGGCGGCTTAAGCCAGTACAGCATGGCGATTTTCGGGAACCCGCATAAAGATCGTTTTGAATTTGCTTTGACCGGCCGCCACCTCACGCTCCGTGCCGATGGAAACACCGACAACGGGGGATCCAAGGACGGAAACTCAGGCCATGGCGTAGCCTTCGGTGGCCCGATTATCTACGGTCATGCTGAAGAATCGCCCAAAGAGAACTTGTTCTACTATCAAACCAAACAAGCACACGAAGTTTTCAAGATGCTAGACGGCAGCCAACGTGCCAAAGCGTTGTTGGCCAAAGCCCCGCGTGAAAACGCTGTGCAAATTCGCAAACCCAGCCAGGCATTACCTGGCATTTCGGGCAGCGAACTGTCGAATGACCAGAAAGACAGACTGGAACAAACCCTCCAAGCCGTACTAAGTCCGTATCGCAAGGAAGACGTGGACGAAGTCATCCAACTCATGAAAGCGAGTGGCGGACTCGACAAGGTCCACATGGCCTTCTACCGCACGGGGGCTGGCGGCGAAACGGGAGATGTTCTGGACGATCAAATCTGGGACATTTGGCGACTGGAAAGCCCGTCGCTAGTTTGCCACTTCCGCGGCGCGCCGCACGTCCATGCCTACATCAACGTTGCACGCAGGGCTTGATGCGATGTGCGCATCGCACAAATGTTTCCGTTACAGGAAACGCGATGCACATCGATAGAACTATACCAGTACCGTGACACTCCAACCGGCTTCGGTAACGAAGCCGGTTTTTTTGTGCGCCAACTTTGCCGATGCGCAGCCTGATCAACGCGCATTTGTCAACGTGACGCATTGCCAACGGCAACAGGCTAACGCAACTAAATACGCCGTGAGACGAGCTTCCACAACCAATACTGTCTATTTCTCCTGAACCGGCGAAACAGACACCAACAGTCCGTGGTACAACCACCTCACGTATCTGAGGACTATTTTGACGTCACAATCCTCGACAGGGCGGAACGACACGCGGACCGCCAGATACTGAGTGTCGATTTAGTATTGTTTGCTGAGTCCGGCTCCGGTGTCTCATAAGGGAGCGGCGGAAGCTTCCGACTAGGCTGGTATTCGGTCCAAATGGACTCGGTTCCAATTGAATAGGTGAGTCGGGTTCCGAACGGGGTTTCGACTTTGGTCTGTGAAACCATCGCGCTGATTCCTGCACAGGAGTATCAGTGGCTGCCTCCTGCCATTCGTCAACACGTCCGTGTCTGTCTACATCGCTCTTCTCAGGCAACATCGTCGGTGGCTTGCTAACAAAACCAACTTCTTTTCCGATTTCGGAATGTTCTGTCGATAGCGATCTGGCCCATTACGTCAATCGAAACGACAAAGCAGTCTGTACCCCCAGAGCGTTAATACGTAGTCCGTTACCACAACTGGTCGCAGGGCCGACGCCATACACGTCTTGGTAGCAGCCTTCGGAGATAGCACCTAACCTGAATTCTGGCTGGCGGTGTCACCGATCGAATGTCGTACAGCTCGGCGCGCCGTTTCCAACAAAACTATCAACATCTCCTGGTTCCGCTAGAATGGAAATCCGTTGAATGAATGCCAATAACCGTCTCACAGGGCAGACGGCCAATGAACTCGTATCGTCTTGCCAGGAACACATGAACGCAATCATGCGGAAAGCGATTCCAACCACGATCTTCGCACTCTTGCTGGTATCGGGTAGACCTGTCTGGCCGGCGGAAAGAGTCGACTACGATCAAGACGTGCGTCCACTGCTCGCCAGACATTGCACCAGATGCCATGGTCGTAGCAGAGCTGAGGGCGGCCTGCGGTTGACCGATCGGTCGGCGGCAATACGCCGCCTGCCATCTGGTACGCACGCGATCAAGCCCGGAAACGCAGACGGCAGCGCTCTCTGGCAACGCATCAGCGCCACGGACGAAACGGAGAGAATGCCGCCTGAAACGCCGCCACTGGAAGCTAAGGAAATTGAACTGCTGCGCCGCTGGATTCAGCAAGGTGCCGAATGGCCCGAACACTGGGCTTTCCAACCGATACGCAACGAGTCGCTTCCCGAGTCACCCGGATTTCAAGGCGCACGCAACGGTGTCGATCATTTCATCTGGGCTCGTTTGAAGACCTCTGGATTACACCCGTCAACGGAAGCCAGTCGCAGCGTGCTGCTGCGGCGTATTACGCTCGACATAACTGGCCTGCCTCCAACGGCAGACGAAATGCAACGTTTCCTGGACGCGTGGAATCCTGACTTCTACGAACGGACAGCCGACCGTCTGATCGCGTCACCTCACTATGGAGAGCGCTGGGGAAGACATTGGCTGGATATCGCGCGTTACGCAGATAGTGAAGGCTACGAGTCAGATAGGCCGCGCCCCTTCGCTTGGCGCTGGCGCCAGTGGGTGATCGACACGCTGAATGCAGACATGCCATTCGACCGTTTTACGCTCCATCAAATCGCCGGCGACCTGCTCCCCGATGCAACTTTGGATCAACGGATCGCTACCGGATTCCACCGCAATACTTTGGTCAATCGAGAAGGCGGCACAAACAAGGAAGAAGATCGTGTCAAACGCACCGTCGACCGTACAAATACCGTCGGTAAAGTCTGGCTTGGCATGACGCTCGGTTGTTGCCAGTGCCACGACCATAAATACGACCCGATCAGCCAGGCCGAGTACTACAGCTTTTATGGGTTCTTCAATAGTCTCGATGAACCAAATCTGCCGGCCCCGTTACCTGAGCAGATGATGAATTACCGCCAGCGATTCGAAGACTACCGGCAACAACGCAAACCTCTGATATCCGCTATCGCCAGATACCGCAGCCCTCAACTGATTCAGTGGGATGAACGGCTGCGCCATGCAGCGGGCGCCGTCCAGTGGGAAACTCTCAATCCGGTCTCCACCCGTTCCAGGGTCGGTATGGAACTTACGGTCTCTACCGACCACAGCGTGTTTGTCCAGGGAAGCAACGACAAGGCGGACATCTACACCATCGAATCCAATACCGTACGTGAGGGAATCACATCGGTACGCCTCCAGGTACTAGCGGACTCGAGACTACCTGTTCAAGGTCCCGGATTACCCAGCAACGGCAATTTTGTGTTGACGGGGCTCCGCGTCTTCGTCGCACCGATCAATAATCCTGCCCAGCGAGAAGAAATTCGTGTTGTAGATGCCCGCGCCGATTTTTCACAGGCGGGCCGCAATATTCAATCCGTACTGGGAAATAGCCGCAATGATGGCTGGGCCGTGCACCCACAAACGGGCCGGGATCACGTCGCCATTTTTGATCTAGCTCGGTCCGTGGGCTTTCCAGGCGGGACGCGGATTACCATCCAGATGGAACATTTCTGTCACGAGGATCACAACCTCGGAAAATTTCGCCTGGGCATTACTAGCGCGCCAGCCCCCGTGACGATTGGACCACCCGACACCGCGATCCTGGAGATCATCGAAAAAGACCGTGCTCGCCGCACCGAAGAAGAACAGTTCCGTTTGTTGAGTTACTACAAATACACGGAGCCTGCTCTAGAACCCCTGTTGAAACAGATCGCCGCACTGACTGCCGCAAAGCCCAAGCTTCCGGGTGAACAGACCATGGCACAAGTAATTCAAGAAGCGAATAGCCGCCGAGCAACGCGCGTGCTGGTACGCGGAGACTTCCTCAATCCGGGTGCCCCTGTAAGCCTAGGCGTTCCAGCAACACTACAGAAACTGGTCCCACGTGGAACACGTGCTGACCGAATCGACCTGGCGCAATGGCTCGTCGCAAAAGACAACCCACTCACCGCCCGCGTACTCGCCAATCGACTTTGGCAGCAGTTCTTTGGACGTGGCCTGGTAGCGACCGAAGACGATTTCGGAACCCAAGGTTCATCTCCCTCGCATCCCGCACTGTTGGACTGGCTGGCGACGCGATTGCGCGACGACCATCACTGGAGCATCAAACAACTGCAAAAGTCCATCCTCTTCTCAGCCACCTACCGCCAATCTTCGCGTACAAGTCCACAGCTCCTCAATGGGGACCCGGAGAACAGTCTCTTGGCGCGCCAATCGCGTTTGCGTGTCGAGGCGGAGATCGTACGTGACCTTGTCCTGGCTTCCAGCAACCTGCTGGATCGCCGCATCGGCGGCCCCAGCGTCAGGCCACCACAACCAGCAGATCTGGTCAAACTGGGGTTTCAAACGTCTCTGTCCTGGGAGGTGAGTACCGGCGGCGACCGATACCGTCGTGGACTGTACACATTTTTCCAGCGTACAGTTCCTTACCCAGCATTAATCATGTTCGACGCCGCTGACTCCAATACTTCGTGTACCCGACGGGAGAGATCGAATACCGCGTTGCAAGCACTCACCACTTGGAACGATCCCGTGTTCGTCGAAGCCGCCATCGCCTGTGGCCGCCGTTTGCTGGATGAAATTGCCCCTGGAGATTTCTCGCGAGCAGCCCAGCAACGACGAATACATCACGCTGCGCACTTGTGCCTCTCCCGCGTGCTCACCGAGCAGGAGTTCGCAGTACTCTTGGAACTGGCCGATTCCCAGTACGCGCGTTATCAGCAGGACAAGGACGCCGCGCTGAAGACCATCAACACGATGAATATCCCGAACGACGAAGCGGCTCGGTGGGCGGCCTATACGGCCGTCGCACGCACTTTGATGAATCTTGATGAATTCATAACACGCGAATAGAGCAGAAGGTAAGACGACAATGCACCCCCATTACGCGCATTTACTTCGGCGAGATTTCCTTACCTCGACCGCTAGTGGAATCGGCGCGCTGGCGCTAGAAACCCAGCTCCAAAAAGATGGACTGTTGGCAAACGAGGGTCGGCCACGACCATTGCTTGCGCCGCGCCCTGGCCACTTTTTGGCTCGTGCCAAACACTGCATCTTTGTGTTCCTGGCTGGTGCCCCTAGCCAGATCGACCTGCTCGATCCTAAACCTCTATTGGTCAAGCACCATGGAGAACCGCTTCCGGACACGCTTGGAGAAGGTGCCCGCTTCGCCTTTATCAGTAAGAAAACAGCGAGACTTAAAGGTAGCCCGAGAACATTCTCGCAATGTGGAGAATCCGGAACCGAATTCTCCGACCTGCTTCCTTGGATCAGCCGCTCGGCGGACGACATCGCCGTTGTCCGTAGTATGCACACGGACGAATTCAATCACCATCCTGCACAGTTGATGATGAGTACTGGCGTTGGACGTCTAGGGCGCCCAAGTATTGGCGCATGGATCAATTATGGACTGGGAAGTCCGGCCGAGAACCTACCTGGCTACGTCGTGCTTTCGGCGGGTGCGGGTGCCAGTGGTGGCAGCTCGAACTGGAGCAGTGGTTTCCTCCCTTCTGTCTACCGCGGTACCGTATTTCGCAATCAGGGAGAGCCCATCCTTAATCTCTCTAATCCGCCCGGTGTTGCGACCGGCGATCAACAACGATCGCTGCAGGCTATTACGACACTCAATAAGATTCGTTTGCAGGCAACACAAGATCCCGAAATTGCCAATCGTGTTTCGTCGTACGAACTGGCGTTTCGCATGCAAACTGCAGCGCCTGAACTTGTCGACTTGTCAGACGAGAGTGAAGGCACGCTACGCGACTATGGAGTCGACAGAAAGGAACCCGAAAACCAGCGCCATCGCGGCTATACGCCTAACGCACATGCCGCGTTTGGTCGCAATTGTTTGTTGGCACGGCGTCTGGTCGAACGTGGCGTGCGTTTCATCAATATCATTCACGCTAGTTGGGACCATCATGATGCGCTGCAAAAAGACCTTAGCTACAATTGCAGTGTCGTGGATCAGCCGATCGGTGCGTTGTTACGAGACCTCAAACAACGTGGCCTGCTCGACGACACGCTGGTTGTAGTCAGCGGCGAATTCGGACGAACCCCGTTGGAAGATGCCCACGAGGGTAAAGGGCAAGAACCTGGGCGCGATCATCACCCCTTTGCATTCAGTTCGCTGTTGGCAGGAGGCGGCGTTCGAGGCGGACAGGTCATCGGCGCCACAGACGAGTTAGGGTGGGCACCTGTAGCCGATCCAGTACACATTAACGACTTCCACGCCACCCTGCTCCATCTGTTCGGACTGAACCACCTCAAATTAGCCAGGCGATTCGGTGGGTTTGATATTCGCCTGACAAACGTCGGGGGTCGTGTCGTCGAAAAAGTGTTCACTGGATGAAGAAAGTCGCAACAAGAACCGTGTTCACACTGACTCCCTGAAACAGGCAGCTACTCGTCTGTCGCAAGCACGTGCAGCCTCAAATGAGACGCGTGCTGTTCTGAACGAAACACCTGGTGGATAGCCGATTGGAAATCTTCCGCAGTCGCCTGGTAGGTGTTAACGAATCGCTGTGGATTGCGTCCGATCACGGGAAACCAGGTACTTTGCACCTGGACCATAATGCGGTGCCCTTTGAGAAAACAGTGATATTTGTCACGCATATCAAATTCAACCGGGGTGACTTCTCCTGGCACCAAGGGCTGAGGGTGCTCGAAACTGTTGCGAAAACGCGATCGCATCACCTCACCTGCTACCAACATTTGATACCCACCCATGCGTACCTGCTTGCCACGAGGAGAATCATCCGGTGCGTCAGGCGGATAGACATCGATCAGCTTGACAACCCAGTCGGCATCCGTCCCGGTTACCGCTACTTGGAGGCTTGCAATGATCGGACCGGCGATCACCAGATCGTGCTGCAATGGTTCGGTCTGGTAGACGAGCACGTCATTGCGACGACTGGCAAAACGTTGATCCTCGACCATCCAGGTGTGCCCCTGGGTATTACGAATTGCCGCCGAAAACGGTACCGGCTTGCGGGGGTCACTGATAAACGTGTCATTGGCATCCGGCGCCGTTTTCTGCGGCCCTGAAAAGGACAACTGTCCGCGCTCTTGAAAATACAGCTTTACTTCCTGCGCACTTTCAGGAGGCCAATGGTCGTAAGACCTCCACTGGTTCGATCCGGTCTCGAAAACAATGGCCTCTCCCTTCGGAGGTGTGCCCTGTCCCTTGAGGTGGTACTGAAAAAACGGAAGTTCGATCTGCTCACGAAAGTACTCCGACGTCCGTGCTCCGAACTGAATGTCACCCAGTGACTCTCCCGTCTCTGACGACCAGCCACCATGCCTCCAGGGCCCCACAACTAATGTACTTTGGTTTTCGGGATTTTCCTTTTCCACGGTGTAATAAATACTCATCGGACCGTAAAAGTCCTCCGCATCAAACCATCCTGCCACATGCAGCACGGGGTGTTTGATTCCCTTCAGGTCACGTAAGGCATCGCGTTGTTGCCAGTACTGGTCATAGGTTGGGTGTTCCATGTACTCGTTCCAGGTCGGAACTCGGTTTTTGAAGTACCTGAGATTCACATTGGCCACCGGTCCGAGATCCAGGAAAAACTGGTAACTGTCGGGAGTGCCATACTCGAACACAGCGCGACCACGCGTCGCGCGCGGACCCGATCGAGCAGCTGCGTTGCGTGCCAGCCAGTGAAACGTATACATCAAACGAAAAGCACCGTTGTGGTGAAAATCGTCGCCAATGAACATGTCGGCAGGTGACGCTTGGGGGGAAGACGCCCGCAGAGCGGGATGCGCGTCGATCATTCCCATCACAGTTTGCCACCCTGGATAGGAAATGCCCCATTGCCCGACGCGACCGTTGTGGCCAGGGACATGCCTGAGAATCCACTCAATGGTATCGTAGGTATCGGTACTTTCATCAGTCTGGTCTTCGCTCGTCGCTTGTGACCGCAGTGGCTTCATCACCACAAATGTCCCTTCCGACCTGAATTTTCCGCGCACATCCTGATAGACAAAGAGATATCCTTCACGGGCAAAATCGATCGACGGTCCCAATCGCTTGGGAAATTGATCCGGTGCGTAGGGGCCTGTGGAATAGGGTGTACGGAACAACATCACGGGATACGGACGGCCTTTTTCGATCGGCTGATAGACCGTCGTGAATAACCGGGTACCGTCTCGCATCGGCACCATATGCTGGGACTTGGTGTAGTGCTCTTTGATCTCAAACACAGGCTGTTCCGCCGCCTTGCTGGTAACACACCAGGCAAGCCAAACGCACAGCCAACAGCCCCAACGACGTTCCGGGTCCATGCCAATCTCCAGATTGAAAAGGAATACACGATGACACTACCTTACCCGCGTTGCGGACATCATACCCTGCGATGGCGTCCCGATGCGGAGCGAGATTGGGCCACGGAAATTTGGAGAACAAGATCGTCTGTACCACCATCACGCCCGCCCGGCACAGAGCCAGCATGGTCAAAATCCACCAGCCGCTTTCCTGGCCAACCATAAACGTATAAGCTGCTGATGATACGTTAGGCCACAAAGCGCAACCTGGCCCCGGACCATCGCTGCGACTCGTCATTATCGATGCAACAGACGGACGACCAGACTGATGCACTCACCCCCCTTGCCAGCAACCAAGAACTTTGCAAACGGCTCCCTGGCGGAAGAACTCCTGGAGATATACCCCGTCCTCGGTAACAAGATCGCAACCGCTTTGAATTGTCCGCCTGCGGAAACACGCCGTGCACTTTCCGAAGTCCTTCGTTTTCTTTTCCTCTCCTGGGAGTACGGTCGCCCCCTGACTCCCTCCCTGGTGGTCGACCTGGCCTGGCATGAGTGGATCTTGTTCACCAGAGCCTACGCGAAATTCTGCCAAACGCAGTTCGGACGTTACATGCATCACACGCCGGGTGGTGGCAGCGAAGAGAATGTCAACCGCTACCAACGTACACTCGAACTGTACGAGTCACGATTCGGCCCTCCCAACTCCACCTATTGGCCGCCAGTAAGCTCCGAATGCGGGGCCTGTGAGACGCTCAACTCTCCTTGATGGAAAGCAATCACCCATGTATCTGCAAGCCCGGATCACTGTCGATCCCTCTGCGGCGACAGAGCTTGTGAAGACCAGACCGACGAAGGGGTTTGGCCGCCTGGCCGGCGTACTTTCCAAAGGACTGAAATCCCCCGAGGAAGAACAAGAGACCTTCTCGGCACTGACCATCCTCCAGCAGCTT
>PBOG01000241.1 GCA_002724245.1 Planctomycetaceae bacterium | reverse complement strand
GGTCGCTCGCTGTGCATTCCGCTGGCACGTTCTAGCAGCGTCCTCCGCTGCCCCAAGTGGGTTGCCACCTGGCGACAACTGCACGACGGGCCAACATCACCACGCGTCGTGTGGCTACGTACCGGACGCCCTTACTATTGCCACGATGCCGGCCTTCACTGCGGGCGGCAGGTTCGGCCACTGTTCGATCACACGTTGCAGATCGACGTCGAGAGCGGCGGCGACCGTTTCAACTGCTGCGCCAGCTGCAGCGCAGTTGTCAGAATGTGCCGGTGTCCCGGGAGTATTGCAGGTCGGTCAGCTCCTTAAGGTCTACAAGCCCGACCTCGTTGCAGGCGTATTCTATGGTGGAGCCGATAGAAAAGTTACACCGGGACGGCAGCTCAAGATGGTCCCAACGGATTCAGTTGATTACTGTGCACGCCCAAAATAGCAGGATCAAGCAAGTTCGCAGGGCTTTTCATGCTATACCCAATCTTGTTGGCTCTTTGTTCCAGGTTCTTGTCAACAGGGAAGTACATCCTGTTCCAGAATTTACTTCGATCATCCCACCACTTTGAAAAGTACGTGTTATTGATGTGGCTGTGGATAACTCGTCTTACCTGAATTTCATCCAGGGCCAAAAAAGCACAGATCCTGTTGGCTGTTGTTTGAGGGGTGGCAATGAAATCCTCGTATCTGATAACGAATAAATTACGCAGATGCGGCGCGTCCTGCATGAACGTCTCGTACCCTCTCAGTGAGTGTTCCACCAGTGATCTGATGGATGGAACACTTCTCTTTGTAGCGTGCCGCCATTTCGCCAGCATCTTTTGGGTCGCGTACGCCACCGCGATAGGGTGCTGGTAAATTACGAGAAACTTGCTGTTGGGGAACAGCTTTTGCAAGAATCTTGTTTTGACCAGGTTGGGTGGGCTTTTCTCAACGTAGTAATGGCACTCGGGATCATAGAAGTGCGACCAATCATGAAAGATGGTTGCTGCGGATTGGCTGTTTGCGAGCACATGATTTTCATCCATGTGCGAGTCCTTGTCGAAAATGTACTTTCCAGGGCCACCATATGCTTGAGCGGGCTTAAACACCGTCTGGAGATGTTGTCCCTCGTCTTCAGGTACTCCCGTGTTCGACAAGCCACTAACTAATGGATGGTCACGGATGATTGCACACAACAGGGATGTTCCGCTCCGGTGATGCCCTGCAATGAAGATGAACGGTTGTTCGATCATGGTTTAAAGGCCAAAGGATTAACAAATTGGCTGCCAGGTCCCGTTGGCGGGTTGCTGAATACGTCGGTTTGATTGGGAGACCAGGTGTCTGTCTGAGTAGTCGATTGTGGCAACGTTGCGACCCTTTTCATCGCGATACGTCGCTGTCCGCAACGTGGAGATCGCTGATTCAAATTCAGTTACCTCTTCTTTAACAGGATGGCAGTGTCCGCCCGGTGCACCTGTGAATGAATCATCTGCTGTGTGTCACAGGTCGCCTCGCTCGCAGCGTCGCGGTGCTGTGGATTGGTGATCAGTCAAACAGGTTGCCTGCCGACATCCGGCGACAGCCATTCGGAATACTACCGCGTTTCAACGCATAGAACACGTCATATTCACGTCGTTTTCTGCCCTGAAGCGTAGGGATCGACTCTTCGTCCCAATGATCGAATTCGGACTCATCCAGGTACTTTAGCTCGTAGAAGACGGGAGATTCACTCAGATCAATACTATTGACGACCCGCCACACTTCCCATAGTTCTGATTTCTCGAAACACTGCAGATACGAGGTCAGCGCCACCCTCGGCTCCGCATTCACCTCACTTTCTGACAAGTACCATTCTTTTTCCGACTGCTTGTACACTGTCACCCCCGCGAAGATCGCCGAATGGAGGCCTTTGTCGACTACACTCCGCAACAGGTCACGGAGTTGGACTCCTGCCCCAATCGCCACCATGTCGGCATCCCATTTACATACGTGACGCGTCTGAACCAACGACAGACAGTAGTTGTAGTAATAGACCAAGCTGTGGAGCGAATTAGATTGAACGCTTGCGTGCTCTTTGCCACACCTTGCTATATCAAACGGGTAGTCATAGCAGGTAACTTTTCCCTGCGCGTCAAAGGATTGTTTGAACTCTGAGACAATTTCTGCGGTTCGATCGGTACTGTTGTTATTGACGACTACGATTTGCGCAAACAAAGGATAGATCGACTTGAGGCAACTGGCTATCTTCGTCTCTTCGTTCTTGACCCGCAACAAAGCTGTCACGCCCGGCGTCTCTACAGATTTTGGCAGCCGAAAATCGAACTTTTTATTTCTCTCCTGGTTGTGGAATGTTCGCCACTTTGGCCAAAACATGACGCGGCTGCGAAAAAACAACGGTTTCGTTCGTTTCTCAATAGATCGGACAAGGCGACGCACTACTTTGATGCTCCGCTGCTGATTGGAACGAAGGGGCATGACATTAGATTCCGTTTAATGATTCTGACGGCACTTGCCGGGACTTTCCAAGCAGGTATTTACCAACGAATGGTACATTCTGGCGATACTAAACCTGCCACCAAGATCACACCGGGCGAAAGGCGTGTTACAGTTAGATTCAGTGTTGTTTAGAGAAAACGTCCGAATAGAAAGGAGGACGTGATCGGCTCATTATGACTTTTTGCGGATTTCGACGCATGGGCAATTTGTGCATGACAAGATGTCGAGATGAAACGGAGTGACTTGCGTGACGCGTCATCTGGGTGATGCTCTTGTGTGGGGGTGATAGACGCGTGGTGCTCAGTGGCACCAGCCGGATTACACCACTGTTGTTGCGGTGCGGATCAATGTCTTTCCCACACATCCGATTCTATTTCGGCAAGTTGCGACTCCAAGTGAAGTGCCTTGCAGCGCGAGCCAGGAGTTCACGCCCGCAACCAAATATGGTGACAAGGTCGAGATGGGCGCCTGCCAGACCGCCCTTCACTCGCCGCAGCCCTTGCCCAGCAAACTAACGTGGCAGAGCTTCGAAAGAGCGCTTCGCGTGGCCAGAAAGACCTTGTTACTAGCGGCCTGTTCTTCGTGAGAGAGAAAGTTCTCAGATCCACTGGTGTCGACGATTCGCCCAACCGAGATGTTCTCTGAGAAATCTCCAAATCCAACTTTTCCGGTGTGTTCAAACAGGTCGTAGGTCTCTGAAAGGGGAGAGGCCAAACCGAGCCACTTCGAGAGCTTTTGTAGCACGACCTTGGGTTGACTGACGAGAGAGTCGCTGTCAACAAACATCGCAGACTGGCCGCAGCGCTCGGCGTAATAAACAAGGCGTTTACACCTTTGGAGATAGTAGGAGCGCGCATACTTCAACGGATCGTCACGGCGTTCGAAATGCCCGTCCGCAATCATGCGCAAGATGCTGTTGATTGTTTCTGTGCCTGAGCGAAGGAGGAATATGAACTTGCATTTTCGATGTTCAAGAACACAATCTGCGAGTTCAAGCCGATCATGTAACACCTTGTCAAGGTAGTACTGACAACGTCTCGAAGACAATTTGAGCAGGTCTCGTCTCAGTCTCAACAAGTCGTGATACCGCTTATAGCTGCGATGTTGCTCGAAATATCCAGCGATATTCTGAG
Source organism: Planctomycetaceae bacterium (assembly GCA_002724245.1). Taxonomy (GTDB): domain Bacteria; phylum Planctomycetota; class Planctomycetia; order Pirellulales; family Pirellulaceae; genus UBA9264. Next base: position 7,260 of record PBOG01000241.1, on the reverse strand, counting down.
ACGAACCAAGGATGTGTGATAGCAGCGTCGAACGACTCCGCATGTGGCTGACCAGGAAGAGGTGGCGATAAGACCACAGTAGACTTGGATGTCTGACGATCGGTAAGACTTTTTTTATCATCTTCTTTGGCGTGAGGGGATTGCCAGAAAGGAGATTCGACAGCCAGTTGGGATGATAGACATTTTTTCAGAATTCTTCGATTGCAAACAGCTTTTCCCTCAGCTCTGGTCACGCGTTAGGCGTTGGCCGCAACACCGAATGATTCGAGCTTGAGGTTCTTCGCCGATTTGACCCAGAATGCGGCAACAACAAAGACCGGAGAGTAAAGGGTCGCATCCCTCTTTCGGTTCCTTTTTTCGCAGCTGAAGGTCCGGACTTTGGCGCTTTATCCACCTCGAAGTCTCCTGACCTGACGCACAACCGACACGCTGCGCTCCCCTGCTCTCACCCGTTTCGCCCCGCGCCGACGGCCTGCCGCGGCATAGCCGGTAGTGCGGGCCAGCCACCACGAGCGGTCATGGAATGCATTTTTTCAGCAACCAGCTAGTCGTGTTTTCCACGCTTGGATTGACTGGCCACGATAGCATACAGTCGACGAGTGAATTTGATGGCGTCTGGTTGGGTCAAGTGCGAGTTCTCAGGACAGTCAAAACCACTGAGCTCGGGGTAATCTTCAAAGTGTATTCCCAGGCAACCGGTTTCCCTGATCAAGCGATCCCAGTACGCCACCCTTGGTTGCTGCACACGTTCGTCATCCCGATACCAGCCCGTTGATGGAAAACGAACGAAGATCACCCGACCGCCACGGGCACGAATCTTCTGGACGTCGGCAACCACCTCTTGCACGATCAGATCGAGATTTCCTGGCGGATAAAGTGTTTGCGTGGCGAGCCACGTTTGCAGCCAATTGCATACGACCTGAATCTCTTCAGGTCGTTTCTCGAATCCTTCGATTAACCTGCCCCGGCAATGTTCATCGATCCAAAAAAACCTGCTATCCCTGAATGCCGGTAGTTGCCCTGCGCGCTGTGGCAAGTCGAGTCGATAACGCAACCAGGTCAAGAGGGACGTTTCTCCATTGAGGAGGATCGAGAAACGTGGTTCGAGCAGAAATCGACAACGCTGTTCAATGTCGTCGGCCGGACCCCAATGTCGCGCCAGTGCAACAAATTGTTGGACGCGCATGGGGATCGAGTTGGCGGAACTACAAAAGAAGAAGCCCGGTGTGACTCCCACCAGCAGTGTCCCGTGAAAAGATTCATCCGTCGCAAAATCGTGTAGCTGGGGACGAGGACAGATTGCGGGCCAGGCAAGCATGAACGGGCGCGGACCTCCCCCACAACGTACCCATTCGTCCTGATCGAATCCAAAACTGATACGTGATGAACCCACCACGACTGTCGAGTCAGGTTCCGCCTTGCGGACTAGATTCCGCTGCCAGGCCCAGAGCCCTGGTTGTAACGCCAGCGCAGGTCCGGAGCCACTCTCCCGCAGCGACCACTCACGCCAGCCAATCGTGATAATAGCGAGAATAGCGGCAACCACGGCAACACGTGTCCAGGGAATCTCACCCGGAAGGTCTCGCGTCCGTATTGCTGTGACGCGTGACTCAGAACTGGAAGTAGATAAAGGCACTTGATTCTCCGCGGGCAAGGACGATTAGTATCAGTAGTGCTGACCAGAACACAGCGATTGCCCACCAGGGGCATCGTGCCACGACGTCTTCGAAGCGCCGGTCGCGCATCCACCATTGCACGCTCAGCATGCCGGCAACGACCACGCCACAAAGTAGAAAGTCAAACGTCTCCAGCCACAACACCGGCTGCTGATGCATTCCGACCAGCGCTATGTAGAAGTCGACCGCATCGCTGAATGTCTCTGCCCGGAACAGGACCCATGTCAGTGAAACCGCTAGAAATGTCGCCAACGTTACAGGGATCTTCACCGCGGCGCTGGTGCCTGGTATCTCGCGGGGAAATATCTGCCGCAGCCAACGTTCGATGACCAGATAGGCACCGTGCGTTCCACCCCAGACAACAAACCGCCAGGCAGCGCCATGCCATAGGCCACCCAGTAGCATCGTCAGTATCAGATTGAGCTGCGTCCGCGCCCGGCCCTGGCGATTTCCCCCGAGAGGAATGTAGAGGTAATCACGCAACCAGCCAGAAAGTGAAATGTGCCACCGGCTCCAGAAATCTGAGAATCCGCTCGCGGCATAAGGACAACGAAAGTTATCGGGAAGTGAAAAACCCAGACTCATCGCGACACCAATCGCGCACAACGAATACCCTGCAAAGTCGAAGAAGATCTGCCCGGAAAACGCCAGCATCGCTGCCCAGGCGTCGAGGCTCGCCACAGGCTGCGGAGAGTTGAACACGGTGTTGCTGATGGCTGATAAGGCAGCATCTGCCAAGACAACCTTTTCAAAAAGTCCGATTGTCAGCAGGAAGAGCCCCCAGAATAACTGGTTGCGAGTGGCTACTACAGGCTGCTTGAATTGTGGAATCAACTGATGGGGACGGACGATCGGTCCAGCGACCAGTTGTGGAAAGAACGTCACAAACAAAGCGAAGTCGAGGAACGACTCCTCGGGATCGGCGCGGCGCAAGTAGACGTCGATCGTGTAAGAGAGCGTCTGGAACGTGTAGAACGAAATTCCAATCGGCAGGATGATACCGAGTTCTGGTGGTACATACACAATTCCCGCCATGGCAACCAGTTCGGAGAAGGATGCCAGCAGAAACTGGCCGTACTTGAAAAATCCAAGCATGCCAAGATTGACAGCAAGACTGACCCAAAGCAGGAATCGACGTCTGCCCGGCTGTTGCACACGATGCATACGCCGGGCGACGAGCCAATCAACGACCGTTGAAATCCACAGAAGAATCACAAACGGTGGATTCCATGCCGCGTAAAATGCATAACTCGCCAGCAGCAAGAACGTCTTTCGCATCCGCCATGGAAATCGGAGGGAAAAGACGCCGATCACAATGGCAATAAACAGGACGAACGTTAGCGAGTTGAACAGCATCCAATAGAAACTCCCAACAGGCTCATGTTAGATTCATCGAGCCGCAGCGGTGCCGTCACCGAACCAGTCGCGTTCGAGATCAACAACCGTGTGCCTAGTTCTCTGGCCGCAGCTGGTACCTTGGACCGATGGTCAGGCTGTTGTGGCCGTAGCCGATCTTAAGAAACTTCTGGTTTTTCCGGAGTTCGTAATCACCCACCACGTCGAAGACCTCGATGCGTCCGGCGTCCGGAGATCCGACAAAGAGCTTGTCACCCTCCGGCGTAAACTCGATGCCCTGGGCTCCCCCCTTGGCATCCAACGTGTAAAGCACGCGCGCGGGTTGGGAGGCGATGTCCAGCACGACAATACAATTGGGGACTCTTCCCAGCCCGGTCGCTACCGCCATCCTGCCATTGGGGTGAAAAGCGAAACTTTCCGAGCCATCTGACACCTGCTTGATAACAGAGTTGATAACAGGTTTCTCGCGGGTTAGATCAGCGACGAGAATATCTGAAAGGTCCACTCCAGGACCGGACGCGCGCTGACAAATCAGGGCAAGTTTGCCGTCACGGCTGATGCGCAGGATGTAGGAGCTGTCCAATAGCTCTGTGGGAACGCCGGGAGCCACTTTGATTTCACTCAGGTGCTTGATCTGATCGCCTCGGATGGAATACCACTGAACTGTTGCTGGCTCGCCAGACAAAGGCGCCCGGCCCTGAGTCGCGATCAAACGATGACCCTGCGGATGAATCCAGAAACACGCTAAACCGTGCGGTTGCGCGTTCCGGGATACTTCGAGCAACTTGCCCTGTGCGATCCGATGGACGTAAAAGTACTTGTCGCCCCCGGTGACGAATCGCTGCCCGTCCGGGTGGGACAACACGTGCATCGGGCGATCGTCGAAGACGACTCGATCGACCACGCGGAAGTCTGGCGTCGACAGGTCGATCAGGGATAGCATGTTGACGAGCTGAGCCGTCATCTTCGGTTGCTTCAGCAATTCCGCTGTGAGGTCGGCATTGGTCTGCGGCCCGTCCGGAAGTTTCAGCTTTTTGGCGATTTCAGGGCGCCAACTGTGATTGGCAACCAGGGCGTAACGACCGTCCTTTGACATAGCCATCGTGGGCGTCCCGTAAATCGAACAGGGCGCCGTATCGTAAATCGTCCGGATAATCGGTGGATGATCCGGACCAAGGTGAATGACGGAAAACGAGTCTTTTGTCTTGAGTTCCCAGTCCGTCGTCTGCTCGTCCGTCACCTGTAACAACTGTTTGTATTCGCCGTCATTCGTGCTGAACAACGTGATCGGCGTTTTCGTCGTCAGATACGGACGCTCTTCGGCCGCCAAACCACCTGAACCGGCGAACACGATCAAGACAACAACGACAATGGACTGAAGTCTCATGGGCAAATCTCCAACAGGCATGCAGAAGTCGGGAGCTACATCGGGAACATCTATTTCGCCGGCGAATACCGCGGTCCGATGGTCAGGCTGTTATGGCCGAAACCGATGTTGAGGAACCACGGGTTCTTGCGCAGTTGGTAGTCGCCGATAACGTCGAAGACCTCGATTCGACCGGCGATAGCCGAACCGACAAAGAGCTTGTCTCCCTCAGGAGTGAATTCGATCCCCTGGCCAATACCCTTGGCATCCAACGTGTAGAGCACGCGCGGTGGATTGGAGACCATGTCGAGCACGACGATGCAGTTGTGATCGGTTCCCAGTCCAGTCGCGACAGCCATTTTACCGTTCGGGTGGAAAGCGAAGCTCTCGGAACCGTCCGAGACCTGCTTCACCACCGCGTTGATCACAGGTGGGTTCTGAGTCAGATCGGCGACGAGAATGTCGGAGTGGTCCCTGCCGCCCGGCATCGAACGCTGACAGATCAGCGCCCGTGTTCCAGCGGGGTTGATCCGCAGGATGAAAGAGGAATCCAAAAGCTTCGTGCGAACTCCGTGAGCCACTGCCACTTCAGTGAGGTGCTCGATCCGACCACCTTGTATACCATACCACTGGACCGTCGCGGGGAGGCCAGTCAGAGGATCACCCTGGGTTGCGAGCAGTCGATGGCCCTGCGGGTGAATCCAGAAACAGACCAGACCGTGAGGTTGCGGATTGCGGCTGACTTCGATCAGTTTGCCGTTTTCGATTCGATGAACGTAAAAGTGCTTGTCAGCGCCGGTTATGAAATTCGCTCCGTCCGGATGCGCCTGGACGTGAATGGGTCGGTCGTCAAAAAGCACACGATCCACCACGCGGTACTCCGAGGTAGACAGATCGATGAGTGACAGCATATTCACCAACTGCGCCGCCATCTTCGGCTGCTGGAGCATTTCCGGCGTGAGATCCGCATTGGACCGCGGTCCAGGTGGCAAAACCAGTTGTTTCAGGATCGTATTCCGCCAATTGTGATTGGCAATCAGGGCGTAGCGCCCATCAGAAGACATCGCCATCGTCGGTGTCCCGGCAATCGTACAGGGCACGGTGTCGTAAATGGTCCTGGTGATTGGCGGGTGATCCGGCCCGAGGTGGATAACTGTAAATGAGTCCTTCGTTTTCAGCTCCCAGTCCGTCTTTTGATCATCCGTCAACAGGTAAGTCTGGTTGACTTCGCCGTCATTGGTACTCACCAATGTGAGCGGTGATTGGGTTGTGAGATACGGACGCTCTTGCGCTGCTAAAACGAGCGCACCACTGAGTGCGAGTAAAACGGCAGAGAAAGCGGACCCATGACGCATGAGACAATCCCCGTTTCGTGAATGGGACGTGGTGGAATCGTGCTTGATCGGCATCACCAGCAGACGTTTCATGTACGGCTCCTGCAGTTGGCGTATCCAGACGGCATCATTGTACCTGGAGCCCGTTGTTCGCAGTGAGGGTGTGTAAAATTCGAAAAGTTTTACACTCTCCTTGTACCCTGTGGCCTTGTACTCTGTGGCCTTGCACCCTGTGGCTGGCGCGCACCGCGGGGCCAGGGCCGGACCCCTACCGGCGGCAGGAGGGGCGGCGGCCGGAGTCGCACGGTTGCGACTGATCCCCTGCCTGTCAGGGACTTTTGTCGTTTCGTGTGACGCGCAGCATGAGTGCGTTTGCAGGAACTGAAAAGGGATCGGCAATCATTGGCTGTCTGGAGATATCAGACCGCGGCCGCCGCAATTCAAAACGCACCAGATAATCGAGCGCTGTACTGCCGCGACTTGAGTCAAGGCACTCTGGCTTCTGCACAAGTGGCCTGCAATTTTGAACTTCACATTTTGAGGCCGCCGGCCAGCAAGTCAAGCGAGCCGCTCAAAACACAAGTTTGGTGCCTCAGGCACGTGCTGCCATTGCTGGAGTTCATTTCATTGCCGCTCGATCTTGACTTGCCAGATTTGCAACGCGCGTTTTTTCTTGTTGTACCCGCTGTAAACCAACTTGCCAGGCGCCACTTCGATAACAGACGCGTAACCCTTCCCACCTTCGGCGATCAGTGTCCGCGACGTCCACGTCTCGCCGCGGCCATCGGGGCTGACCCAAAGGTGGTAATGCGGTGGTCGGCCGCGGCCAACGGCAACGACCAGCATGCCGTTGGATAGCAGGCAGGGTGTCGGCCAGACTCCCGTGGCGGGCAACTTCTGCGGCTTGCTCCACGTTCGGCCGCCGTCGGTCGAGCGCGTCTGAAAGATTGGCTCTCCCCATTCGCCGTTGCGCAGCACCATCAGCAGGTCGCCGTTTGCCAGTTCTGTGATGCCGGGTTCGCCCATGCCTTCGTCCCCCAGCTCGGCCCAATAGCCCGGCGTCCCCAACGTCTGCCACGTCTTGCCGCGGTCCTTGGAACTAACGACCCACACGCGGGTTTTATACAAGTTCATTTCCGGTACGTACTTCTCAAGCATCGAATACTCTTCGTCACCCTTCCACCAGCCGTAGGCACCCGCGATCAGCGTGCCGTCTTTCCGTTCGATCAGGCTGTGCTCGACAAGCGCTGCGCCGGAGTACTCGCCCGTCTCGGAACGCCCGCCGGTTCCCTGCGGAATGACAAGGACCGCGTCAGTAGGACCAACCATGGTCTTCAAATGGTCGTCCGATCGATACACCTTGAGAATACGTCGGTCGAGTCGGGTGAACGCGGCCTTTGATCCCAATCCGATGAAAGTGCCATCGCGCAGCACGCAACCGGCACTCTGACGCCACTTGTCGTGAAATGTTGCGCGGACTTCAGCCGGTGAGTCAGACCACGTCCTGCCACCGTCAGTCGAGCGGTTG
>PBOG01000240.1 GCA_002724245.1 Planctomycetaceae bacterium | reverse complement strand
GGTCGAGCGCGCCGAGCGCCGAAACACCAACCAACAGAAAGACCGTCAGCAGGCAGACGCTGGCCACCGCATTGGGACCGACAAATAAAATTTCCAGTGCCTCAGCCATCGGCAAACCTCACGTTCGCAGGTGTAGTGGATCCAAGGGGTCCGCGGGCCCTCCTGGCTACAGACAGATTCGTTTTCCGGCCGCCCGTCTTGGCAGGCGATCACCCTTTTGGACCAATTCTCCGACCAAAATGCCCCTTGATGGAGCCCTCTTACGCAGCCCGCAAGAGGGGGTACCTGTCTACTTTCGGTCCGGAAAATACTCAGCCAAACTTCTTCCACAGCTGTTCAAACACACGGGCAAAGCGCTCCACCAGCCGCGGGTCATGGGTCACCAGGATATTCTCCTCGTTGTATTCCGAGGCACTGCGCGTCCAGTTGTAACTCCCAGTGAGCAGCTTCTTGTTATCCATGACGGCGAATTTGTGGTGCATGTGACTTTGGGCCGCATCACTGCGGACCGGAATGCCCAGCCGCTTGAAGCGCTCGACATCCGACCCCACGTCCTGGGCTTTGTCGTCGTCCGAAATAATCCGAACCTGGACCTTGCGGTCGTAGGCGTCGACAATCGCGTCGGAGACCCGATTGTCGGTTATCGTAAACACACAGATGTCCAGTTTCTGGCGGGTCTCACCGAGCATCCGGATCAAGTGCCGCGGGCAATCGTCACCGGGCGTGAAATAGGCCTGGCTCTCCGGCAAATCGCTCTTGGTTTGCGTCGGTTTGAGCACTTTGTTGACGTCCTCCAGCCAATCGAGAACTGCCTTGGCTTCGGGGCTCATTAACTCGTTGCGGGCAATTTCAAAGGCCCGGTGGCGATACAACGCCAAGTCCTGTTCGTCAGCATGGAGTTCTTGCAGAGTGGATTGGAGAATCCGCTTTTCGCCGCGAGAAACCCGAAAATCCTCCAACGTATGCCGCAAAATCGCATCAAACTGGTCGTCGCTCATGGTCCGGTTCCTGTTCCTGGCCGCCTGCAACAAAGAAATCCATCTACAACTATCGATGGTTTCTACGATACCAGAATCCCGGCGACCGTGTTATTCGCCCGGTGTCCCTGGGGCACGGACGGGCAGACCGGCTGTACCCGCAACGATAAGATAAACGGTCCCCAGGGCTGTGGTGCGCCCCCATTTTCTGGAAACGGCATGGGTGTCTATCACCAGCGCCGCGGTCCCCGCCTTTGGTTGCTGCAGCCCGAAATGGAGAACGTTCCATGTCGCGAGTGGTTTCTTTTGTCGTCTTGTTGGCCGTGATCCTGATCATTGGCGCACTTTTCTTTCGTGTGATGGCCAATTTCCTGCTGCCGCTCTTCCTGGCAGCCCTGCTGGTCGTCATCTTCCGACCACTCCATCGCTGGATCCTGCAGCGGTGTCGCGGTCGCGAACGCGTGGCGGCCGGATTGACCACCGCGACGGTGTTGCTGATCGTGCTGTTCCCGATCGCCCTGGTCATCACCCTGGCCATTTTCGAAGGCCGCGATCTGATCGTCGAAGTCCAACAAACGCAACTGTTGGATCAAAAGCTGGCCAGCTTCCGCAAAAAGTTTGATCTGGAAATTCCCCATGCGGAACTGTTGCGTGCCGTCGACAGCGGACTCCAGAATTTCAGCTCCGAGCCCACAAACCACAGGCAGGTGGCACAACATATCGCAGATTTGGGGCAACGGTTGAAACAGGATCGCGATCGATTAGACACGGAAACACCGGAGGGAAAGCGGGCCGCACAGATCAAAGAACAGTGGGACCAGTTTCTGACCGCATTTGCAAAAACCAACCCCGACCCGGCAACGGCCACCTCTGGTATTGACGCCAATACCGCTGAGGAGGAAACGGTCGACGTGGCGGGCGACCGGCCCTGGGATGAAGTCGCGTTGCTTGAGTTTCGCAGCTTCCGCCGGGAATTACTGGGAGGACAAGTTCGCGAATGGCTGAAAGAGATGGCCAATCCTACCGAGACACAATTGGAAAGCTGGCGGGCCAAAGGAATTGCCTACGGACAGCAGGCCGTTCTGTCCATCGGTGGTCAAACCGCCAACTTCCTGGTACGGCTGATCTTCGGCGGCATCATCACGATCGTCGGCCTGTATTTCTTTCTGGTCGACGGACCGGCGATGACCAAAAGCACCATGCGACTGTCCCCGCTGGATGATCGCCATGAACTGGAACTGATCGCCGAGTTTGACCGCATCAGTCGTGCGGTCGTCGTGGCCACCCTGTTGGCAGCAGTCGTCCAGGGTCTGCTGGCCGGTATCGGGTTCTGGTTTGCTGGACTGGAGTCGGTGTTTTTGTTGACCCTGGTCACCATGGTGCTGGCGATGGTTCCCTTTGTGGGCGCGGCCGCCGTCTGGATGCCCGTTTCACTATGGCTCCTGGTGGAAGGCAATTACTGGGCGGGTGGTCTGTTGGCCGTGTATGGCTTCACGGTGGTTTCCGCGGCAGATAATCTGATCAAGCCGATCGTGCTGCATGGTCAATCACAGCTGCACCCCCTGCTGGCGCTGTTGAGTGTGCTGGGTGGCGTGCAGGCGCTGGGGCCGATCGGTATCGTCGTCGGTCCTTTGGTGGTCGCGGTATTGCAGACGCTGTTGAATATCCTGCATCGCGAACTGACCGCCTTTGATGAAGAGCGGAAACCGACGGCTGTGGATCCACCGCAGACGGCGGAGGGGGAAGCGTCAGAGAGAAATGAGCCTGACGCTACGACCACCACGCCCGCTGAAGACGAGGACCGGGCAGCGGCGGAAACGGCGCCTGCAGACAGCGAACCGCACTGACAACAGGTGTTGTGATTCGGCGGGACGCTGCCGTAGCCCGCATTTCTGTCTTTTCATTTCTATCTTTACCGTGCAATCCCAGGCCGGTTACGATGGCACCGCTGTCGCTGTGCACACCCTGTTTGTGCACATCATGCTGGATCCAGACAAGGAGTCCCTCCGCCATGAACGGAATCGCGCTACTATCGCTACTGGCAGCGGTCACAGCACCTCCCTGGCAAATCGAACGCGCTGGAACGGCAGACAACGCCGTCTGGCAAATCCATATCGATCAACCCCTGCTGGATCAGTGGGCAAACGCTGGGAAGAACCGCGTGCCCCACACCACGCGCATCGAGCTGCCGGCGGAACCCGCTGTGGAAACATTCCTGATTCGGTTCGGCGACAAACCACTGGGAAGTGATTGGATCCCCCTGACAGTCGCTGCCGGCGGGGTGACGCTCCATCCGCAAGTGCACCCCACTGGCTGTCAAACCGAGATCCGGATGCATCCTGCTGTGACGCGCCGTCTGAAGCTGGGAGGTTACGAACTCCGCGGCCGGCTGCCGGCGGAACTGGCGCCGCAGCGACAGCTGGTGATTCAAATTGCTACTGCACAGCGCACAGCAGCGCCGGACACCCGCCCCACGCCGCCGCTGAAAGCCGTCACCCGTGCGCCAGCTGCGTTTGCTGACCCACCGCGCGACACTGTCAAAGACTGGCCGCCCCGCCCCGCGGCGAGTGCTGATGCCGCGGCGACTGTCATCGAATCGCAGTCTTCTGCGATACGGGTACCGAGTATCAGTGCCGAGACCAGCAACGCCTCGGCTGAACTGGAAAGCGAAGCAGCTGGCCAACCCCTGCCCGCTGACCGGACTCCAGAAATCCCTGCCAATCACACCGTTCCGCCAGGCGTCCTGGAGAACACACCCGAGCCCGCCAGAGCGCCAGCCACCGTGGCGCCCACCGCGACCGAAGCCGTGGTCGGCCAGCCGTCTGAAGCGGATGCCCAGGGTGCCGGCACGGTGCGTCCCGCCACCTACCTGGCTGAACCAGCGGCGGCAGATACCGCACCCGTAGATGCGGGGCCACTTCCGGCAACTGCCCTGGAAAATATTCCTCTAGCTGCACCCGAGCCCGCGGGCAACCCGCCTCCCAAAAATGAAAATCTGGCCGCCGCGCCCCAAACCACCACGATCCCAAACGAGAACCATTCCCCGCCAACGGCGGTCGATCAAGGTGGCAGCAAGCCACCGGCACAATGGCTGTTGCTGCTGCTGGGGCTGTTCGCCTCGGTAGGACTCAACGTGTTCCTGGTGATTAATCACCGTACCATTGCCGGACAATATCGGCAGCTGCTGGACAATACCTACGCATGGGAACCTCGCCGTGCCAGTCGGGCAGGGGTGCCCCCTGATCCCGGTCCCAGTAATGCAGATCCCATGGATTCCAGCACGCGGCCCGATGCGGATCCCAGCATTGAAGCTGAACCCGGGGACAAGCCCCAACCGGACCAAGAGGTTCCTCCGCGCCAAGAAAACGAATCAGATACTCAGACTACTGGCAACGTGGCTAACCAGAAAAAGCGCGCCGTAGTACATCGCCGTAAAAAGCGAAATCAGCGCAACTAGCGATCCCACGATACTCGAGCAAACCGCGGGGAGCAGCCAGCAATCCCTCTGTTCGTTGAGTACCTCACCGACAAACGCCACGGCGACGCCGGCCCAAAACAGCAACAACATACTACCGCACGTGGTGAGATAGGCGTGCAGTCGGAGGCCCAACAGGGAACAACCGGCCGCACAGCCACCACAAAAAATCAGCCAGGTCCGCACACTGAACTGCGCATTAGTCAAACTGGAGCGATTTTGCATCGCACCTGGCAACTGGAACGCCGCCAGATCCGCTGGGGCAGGGCGGGCGGCCTCGTTTCGATCCGTCGGATGAGCTATCATCAAAGTTGAATCCTGTCGGCAGTCAAAACGAGATTGCTGGGCGTTCTGGCTGGGCAACACATGGACACTACCTATTCTTCTGAACGTCGTCAAACCAAAGGCACATATGCCTTTGTCAGTCTCGGCTGTCCGAAAAACCTGGTTGATAGCGAACGGATGCTCGGTCTGCTGCAATTGGACGGTTACCAGCTGGTAAACGAACCCGCAGGAACTGACTTTGTTATCGTCAATACCTGTGGATTCATTGAAGAGGCCCGCCAGGAATCCTACCAGACCATCGACGAGATGCTGGCGCTGAAAACCCGCGGGAGTACTCGGGGAGTGATTGTGGCCGGTTGCCTGGCGGAACGGCAACGCGAGCAGATGCTCAAAGACCGGCCCCAGATAGACTCGCTGGTAGGTGTATTCGGCCGCGAGCATGTGACTCAAGTGGCCGATCGTTTGCTGGGTGATCTGGCGGAACAGCGGAATGTGTTTCAGCCCGCACCGATACGGGCATTGTCGGATCACGACCGTTTGCGGATTACACCACCACATGTGGCTTACCTGAAAATCTCAGAAGGGTGCGATCGCTTATGCACCTTTTGCGCGATCCCGCAAATGCGCGGCAAGCACGCCAGCAAACCGATCGAGACAATCGTATCTGAAGCGCGTGACCTGGTCTCGAGCGGCACGCGCGAGCTCATTCTGGTGGCCCAGGACACGACGTATTACGGAATCGATCTGTACGGACGACCGCGCCTGGCGGAACTGCTGGAACAGCTGAACCAGATTGACGGCCTGGACTGGATTCGGTTGATGTACTTTTACCCCATGTACATCGACAACCGCCTGATCGAAACGATCGCGGCGGCAGACAAGATCCTGCCCTATATTGATATGCCATTGCAGCATATTAATGACACGATGTTGCGACGCATGTCGAGGCGCGTGACACGAGACGAGACGGAGACGCTGATCGAAGCATTGCGCAGCGGCATCCCCAACTTGACGCTCCGAACAACATTTATCACGGGCTTTCCGGGAGAAACGGACAGTGCCTTTGAAGAATTGGCCGATTTTGTCCGTCAACAACGGTTTCAACGCCTGGGCGTTTTCACCTATTCACATGAAGAGAGTACCCCGTCGGCACAACTCAAGGATCACCTTCCCGAGCACGTCAAACAGCAGCGGCGAGATGCACTGATGCAGATTCAGCAACAGGTCGCCTACGACTGGGCAGCGGCTCAAATTGGCAGTCGACAAGACGTGATACTGGACCGCCGTCTGGAAGATGAAGAGAATGTGTGGGTCGGCCGCACGGTGGCTGACGCCCCGGACGTGGACGCGGTGGCCCTGGTCAGTGAAGATCAGCAAGCACTGCGGGCGGGCGCTCTGGTCGAGTGTGAAGTCGTCACCCACCACGACTACGATCTGGTGGCCATTGCGACAGGACCGCCCAGATAAACGGACCGGTTAAACGGGTCTGTTCAGACGGAATTTTGGCGCTGCCTTGCCCCCCCTGGTTTCGAGATTCTGGTCGACGCAATCAACATGTCTGAGAATGCCACAAGCACAACCAAGCAAACGGTTTTTAACGTTCCCAACATCTTGACTTCAGTCCGCTTGTTGCTGGCCGTCGTCGTGTTCGTATTGATTCCATTGAAGGCGTACGACGCGGCACTGGTGTTGTTTTTGATTGCCGCCAGCACCGACTGGATCGACGGCTGGTATGCGCGGCGCTATCAGCAAGTCACCAAGCTGGGGCGAATCCTCGACCCGTTTGTCGATAAGATCATCATCTGTGGCAGCTTTATCATGCTGGCGGTAGAAATGCGTGAGCTTTCCGCGGACAGCTGGCCGTGGTATGCACGGGTTTCCGGCGGCCTGGCCGTGCTGGTCGTGGGACGTGAGATGCTGGTGACTGCGCTGCGTGGCTTCATCGAGCAGCAGGGTGGCGACTTCTCGGCCATGATGGCAGGCAAATTAAAAATGGTATTTCAGTGTGCGGCTGTGATCGCCAGCCTGTTGGCGCTGCGACAGGAACCAGATGTGGCGCCAGCCTGGTTACTCTGGTCCCTGGTCATCAGCATCTGGTTGAGCGTCGTGTCCACTGTCTATTCGGGCGTGGGTTATATCTTTACCGCCGTCAAGATGGTGCGGAACTGAACGTATGTTGCCGTTTGCAACCATCGCGCAGGTAGTTCTCGGCGCCCTGTTGCTAGCCTGTCTGGCCACCTGTTTCCAGCTATTTCGGCGGCGCAAGCCGAACCAGCCCTTATTGCCTATGGCGCC
>PBOG01000239.1 GCA_002724245.1 Planctomycetaceae bacterium | reverse complement strand
TCCGTTTGCGTTTTGTACCTTTGCTGTCCTCCGCTGCGCTGATGCTGCCCGCTGCGCTGAAGCAAGGTGGCGTTCTTGTTTGGCTCCAGGTGTGGCACCTGAGCAGGCCTGTTCTTCCGTCGAGCCCTCGGTTGAGTTCATCCGGCTACATTCGTGCCTGGCGACCCCTCAACAGTTTGATGATTCTTGGCAGGGGATGGGCAGGTGAGTGGGAAGCAAATATTGCAGTTCCCGCGGCAGGCGCGTACGGTGGTCCAGTATGGCGCCTTGCAGCTGTTCGGCGGTCAACCCCAGGCAGCCCTCAGGTCAGTACCGCGCAAGTCAGCACCGTCCAGTGTCGCTCGATTTAATAGTGTTGCCATAAACGGTGCTTCCGGTTTGGCGTGCGGCCGGTTCCTCTTGGCTTGGGGCAATAGTACGTCGCGCCGCAAATCCAGCGTTCACCAGCGCGCTGGTTAGCTGCACCGGCAGCAAACGCAGGCTTGGCGCGCGCCCAGGACGTACCTATCAGCAAGGCGTTTGGCCGCAGGTGAACGGAGTCGAAATGTTCTGGTCGCAGAAGTCAAGATTTCCTGCGGTATGCATGCAACAGTGTATTAATCGGAGAAATTGGAAACGGTTTGCATTGCTTCAAGTGGCCCTTTGTTTCCCAAGAAGACAGCCCGATCAGAGGTGACGTGGAACTCCTGTGGTCGTTCTCGGGTACAGCGCGATTCAATGCAGAGCCTGTTACGAGCGGAGGGCTCGTAGCGAAAAGTCCACGTAAAACAGGGCCAGTTGTCGTTTGCGTCTGAAATGCGGTTTTCCACTTAGGCATGGTGGAGAGTCCTGTTTGCTTAACCAGCCTTGTTTTGCGAACGGGCTGGCGCCGCCTCGCGCCTCGTCAGTGGTGGCTCACAATGGTAAGATGACGACCGTGAAAATTGCGCTTTTGATTACCTGTTTGGGCGATGTGCTGCGACCGTCGGCGGGCCGAGCTACGGTCGATTTGTTGCGCCGATTGGGCCACGAGGTTGTTTTTCCGCAGGACCAAACTTGCTGCGGACAACCGATGTACAACAGTGGATTTAGCGAACTTGCCAAAGCGCAGGCCCAGCATACCATCCGCGTCTTTGAGGATTTTGAACGGGTCGTGACTCCCTCGGGTTCGTGTGCCGCGATGGTCAAAGTTGAGTACCCGCATTTACTTCAGGGCGAACCGCAGTGGCACGAGCGAGCGGAACAGTTAGCGAGCCGTACGTTCGAGTTAACAGATTTCCTGGTGAATCAGCTGGGGGTCACGGATGTTGGTGCGAAATATGAAGGTCGTGTTGCGGTGCACTTCGCGTGTCATTTGCGGATGTTGAACCAGACAGACGAAGTTGATCGCCTGGTATCAAATGTAGCAGGCGCCAAACTGATTCCGATCGAACGACGCGACCAGTGTTGTGGTTTTGGCGGTTCATTCGCGGTGCGTTATGCTCAAATTTCCGGTGCGATGGTTGATGACAAGATGGCTTGTATTCTTCGGACCGATGCTGATGCGCTGGTGTCGACCGACAATGGTTGTTTGATGAACATCGGCGGCCGTTTACATCGTGAAGGGCAGCAGACAGAAGTTTTGCATATCGCAGAGTTACTCGAGAGACGTTAGAGGAGCCGTCTCAATGGCGGTAATAGCTCAATGCGTTGGTTGATCGCACGACTGTTATTTCTACCCACACTGGTTTGGAATCTCTCGTTGGGACGGTTTCTCCGTGTGCGGGACTGGTGGAATCAGGTTGACGACGGTGTCTGGATTGGAGCTCTGCCGTTGGCTCGTGACGCGACACAACTACATGCTTTGGGAGTCCGTGGGATCGTGAACACGTGTGAAGAGTATCCTGGGCCAGAAGCCGTCTATCGCGAGTTGGGGATGACTCAATTGCGTGTTCCCACCATCGATTTCACGGCACCCAATCTACAAGATGTGGAACGAGCGGTTGATTTTATCAACGACTATCGGAGTCGCGGCGAGGGCGTTTACATACACTGCAAGGCAGGGCGAGGGCGCAGTGCTACCGTGGTTTTGTGCTGGCTTGTACAAGCTCGGAAGTTGTCGCCCGAAGCAGCACAGCAGCGATTGCTCGAAGTTCGACCACATGTCGTGCCGAATGTGTACCGACGGCCAGTTGTGCAGCAGTTTTGGAAGCTGCAATCGGCTACAGACCATGCGCCCGAATCGAGTCGCTAGGATGGTGCGCCTCGCGGTCGTGGCGTGTATTTGGTATCGCTAGCTGCGAGGCTGAGGAAGGGAGGGGTCATGGCGCAATCCGTTGTCCGGGAACCACGGCTTCGACTTGCGACTGTCCTTCTTCAATTATGAGATGCTGGTTGCATTGTAGGTCGGTAAGTTCCTGTTCGTGACCCGACGGCCAGTGCACACGAAGCCGGTCGATTTGAGCCGCGTCTCCGATGCCAAAATGAACAATGCTGGGAGCCTGTGATTGGTTGCTGTTGACAGGGTAAAGTTCACGTACGATTTTCTGGGTGCCCACACTCGCGACTAGTCTTGCGCCGATTCCGAGTCGGTTACTTTGTGTTCCGCGCAGGCTCACCTTCAGAAAGTTGCTTGCGGGAAAGCGATTTTCAAAAATCCGTAAGGGTCCGCCTCCAGCCTGTCGCAAGACGAGGTCCAACTGTCCGTTGTTACGTGTATCAACAGCCAAGACAGCGCGACTGTCCGCGTCGATGTCGGCACCTGTCAGATGGCTGACTTCCAGGAAATTCTCGCCATGCACATTGATGAAAACACGGTTGCGTTCAAAGCTGCTTAGATTGTGCTGTTCGAAGATGGTCCAGGGATTTCCGGACCAGAACTCATTGAGTTCCTTGTCTACGCTGCCGGGTTGCGAGACGTTACAGTTCTTGTTGCACGGCTGTGACACGACAGCCAGCCAAAGGCAGTTTCACCCGTCTGGCTTGCTGCGGTTGCGACTCATGAAGCCGGCCGTTGCATACAAGTCGAGCCAGCCATCGTTGTTCAGGTCAGCCATTGCGGAACCCCAGGCCCAGCCTATCGCATGGACCTGAAAACCTTTCCCAACGCGTTGAAATTGGCCGTCCACATTTCGGTACAGCTCGCTGCCTGCCACCAGGGTTCGCAATTGATCGGTGATTTCATTTGAGTAGCACCGGTCTGGGAGATTTGACATGACGCGGCTGCCGGCTTTGGAGTACATGTTGGATACATAGATGTCAATCTGGCCATCGTTGTCGAAATCACCGCAGCTCAAGCCCATCGATCCAAAGTCAGCGGGACCGTCGATCAACTCGCGGGCATGAAACTTCTTGCCTTCCTGGTTTTCCAGATAAAGGCCGTTACCGAATTCATTGATTACATATAGATCGGGCCAATTGTCGTTGTTTGCATCTAGCCAACCGGCTGTAAACACCGAGCGGCCGCCGCCATTCACCGACATTTGATCGGTTACGTCTTCAAACTGCCCATTCCCTTTGTTCCGTAGCAGCTGGTTTGCGGGGCCGCGTGGCATGGTCTTTTCCAGCCACGATCCTGTTGGTTCACGATGGCGGGTTACGTAGAGATCTGTCAGGCCATCGCGGTCAAAGTCCGCGGGAATCAGGGCTGTAATTCCAAGGTGGGGTTTGAGGACCTCGAGCAAATTACTCCACTTGGGAGCCTCAATAAACTTGCCTTTGTAATTGCGGTACACCAACCCAGTAAATTGTGGCAGGATCAAGTCCTCCCAGCCGTCGTTATCGAGGTCAAAGAACGCAGCCGTCAGGCCTGCTCGATCGGAGTCTGAAGTGAGGCCAGCTTTCTCCGTAACGTCGGTAAAAGCGCCGTTTGGTCCACCCGCAAAAAGCGTATAGCGGTAGGGACTGACATCTGCCTGGACACCATTGTTCAAGTCCGTCACAAACAGGTCGACCCACCCGTCGCGGTTGTAGTCACAGGCGTAGATGCCACCGGTGTCGACAACCTTGTCCAACGACAGCCAGTTGTCGTGCATCGGGTACACGTTCTGCAAGCGTTCTTTGGTGACCTCCCGAAAGAGATAGTCTTTCGCGGCAGCGCTGCTTATTTGTTCGGTCTTCCAGGTCAATAGCCAACCTTGTTCCTGGACCCGGTTCTTGGTGGGTTGTTCCACTTCCAGCAGGCAACGCATGGTAATTTCCAAGGGTCCGCTTTGCTCTGAGCTCTCTTCGGCGGTTCCCCAAAGACGTAACAAGCAGGAAATGGTCCATGTTCCGGCATAGTTTTCCGAGGAAGGTGGCGTCAGCTTCATGATGTCAAATCGTGAACGCGGAGTGCCAGCGAAACGCCGCTTGTATCCGAGTAACCATTCAGAGAACTCTTGTGCATTCAGGATTTGATAACGAGTGTCATTTTCGCGTTGGGCCGATAGTGCTGCGCTCGTGAATTCGATCTGTTGTGGATTGTCCAGCACCTCAGCAGTGAAGTTTGCTCCCAAGACGTGCTGCAATTGTTCTTGCTGGTCCTGGCAGATCGATTCACCAATTTTGCGCAAACCAATCTGGCTCAAAACGTTGCCGTGGTGCTCGAGGTCCCAGAGGTATTCGCGATCGGCTTCTGCCAGTTCTGGTAACGGAGGATCCGCCACGTCAGTCGCCGTCGGGCCTGAGTTTGATGGTGCGCATGCGATACAGGTAGCCAGTACCAGGTGACCGACCGTCAGAAAGCAAGAGTTTACCTTCATGTGATTTCCTGGCAGAGCTATCGAGTCGCGACTGAACACCAATGTTCCATTCATTATGGAACAGAGAGATTTTTCGTGCCACCGAGCATGGGGCACGTGGACGTAGAACTGATTGGATCGTGACGGTTTTCCCGATTGTGCATGACGCTGGGGGCGAAATCATCTGGGTTACGAGAGGCACAGCGACTTGCTGTGGGCATTGCCTGGTCTTTGATACGATGGAAGAAGCGTCAGGTAACTGGATTAGATTTCTCCGCTTACCCGTTTGAGGCCTGGGGAGTCCTGCTGCCGCAGGGCTTTTCTGTGCGCTTCAGGCTGGCGACGCTCCAACGGAAATGCTGGATGTTTGGGGTTGGACTATTCGGGGGGCGGGCAAGAGAACGGCGTTGCTACAATGACCAGGGTCTCAAGATCCATTTCGGACTCGGTTGCAGCACGAATTAGCCTTGTGCTATCAGCAAATAGTTGAACCGGATTCGCTGATTTTTCGTAATATAAGGCATCAGCTACTTGTCGTACGGATCACGAGCAAATCATCTGGCGCAATGTTGGTGATACTTTGGACAACAGGAGATTTGCGTTAACAGTAGAGCCATAGACAATTTGTAGAATTCGCTCTGGCAACGAAGCCGCCATGACGGCGGGCCGTGAAAGGAGAAGACCGCTTCCCACGACCGTATAGCCAGGCAGCTGCCAACCCGGACCGCAGGTTTTCACGTCTTCAAATATAGGAGTCTGGTTCTTCTGAACAGTGCTCCCTAATTGGCCTCAGTCATTAAGACTGACTAGCTGGCGATCGGCGACAACTGTGAATCGTTCATCCTTATTGCTTGCTGCGTTGGCTTTCGCGGTTACCTTGTTGGTAACTCGCCACCGCGGCTCGACTGCGCGTTCCACGATAGTGGCAGGGGTGGTGTTTGGAGTTGTCTTGGCGCTGGGCTGGTCGTGGCAGCGTTTCCTGTCTGTGTCACCAATCCAGATCAGCAAACAAAATTCCGCTGGTGATGATTCCGCTGTCGTTAGTGGCGATGTGGCGTCGCCCTCTGGTGTCAATCCTGTCGAGTTGTTGAGTTCTCGGCCGATTGAGGTGTTGGGAGGTGGGTATGTGTCTTCTGATCGGTGCGAACAGTGTCATGCGGCCCAGCACAAGACTTGGCATGCTTCTTACCATCGCACCATGACTCAGGTGGCAACGACGAAGACGGTCTTTGGTGAATTCGATGGTCGTGAGTTCGATTGGCCAGGCGGGTCCTGCCGTGTGTTTCGACGCGGAGATCAGTTTTGGATCGAAATGGATGACCCTGATGAGTCCCTGACGGGAGTGGAGAAGCGTATTGAACGCCCTGTTGTCATGACAACAGGTTCCCATCACATGCAGGTGTATTGGTATCCGATCGGCAAGCAACGTTCGCTCGGTCAAGTTCCGGTGGTGTTCTTGAAATCGGAGAAAAAATGGATCCCCCGCAATGCCGCGTTCTTGATGCCGCCAGATATGGGTTCCGGCCCTGAAACGTCACGGTGGAATGCGGCCTGTCTGTGGTGCCACACGACGCGAGGCCGCACTCGACCGGTGGGTGGTTTCGATCAACCGTTGCAATTGGTTGGTATGGATTCCCAGGTGGCTGAGTTCGGGATTGCGTGCGAAGCGTGTCATGGTCCTGGAGATCGACATGTGCGTTATCGCAACGGCAAACTCCCAGAGCTGAAGTCGGATCCGATTGTTGAACCGAGCAGGATTTCCCATCAACGGTCCTCGCAGATTTGCGGACAGTGCCATGGTTTGACAGTTTCACACAGCCGTAGACACTTGGAATTGGAGGCGATGAACGGAACGTCATTTCGCCCCGGGGAAGCGTTGTCTGCGTCACGTTGGGTTGTCCGATACGATCAACCGACAAAACAGCATTTAGAACAATTTGGCTCGGGCGTCTCCATGTTAACGGACAGTTTCTGGCAGGATGGAATGATCCGTGTTTCTGGGAGGGAGTTTACAGGGTTAATGGAGTCGCGTTGTTATTCTGAAGGCCAGATGTCGTGTCTTTCGTGCCACACAATGCATCCACCCGAAGATGAATCCCGACCACTTTTAGAGTGGGCAAACGATCAGTTGAAACTAGGTATGGACCAGGATCAGGCTTGTTTGCAGTGTCACCAGGATGGTGATTACACAGCGCAGAGCCACACACATCATGCGTCGCAGTCGATGGGAAGTCGTTGTTACAATTGCCACGCGCCGCACACAACCTTTGGTTTATTGAAGGCCATTCGATCTCACCAGGTGAGCAGTCCCAGTGTTGCAGAAAGTACGCAGGTTGGTCGCCCCAATGCCTGCAACCTTTGTCATCTGGATAAGACATTGCAATGGACGGCGGACTACCTCAAGAGTTGGTATCAGATCGAACCGAGTCCTCTTGATGATCAACAGAGATCAATATCGGCGGCAGTTTTGTGGGCCGTGAAGGGTGACGCAGGGCAGCGGGCTCTCGCTGCCTGGCACATGGGCTGGCGACCAGCTCAAGAGGCTTCCGGAACCGAATGGATACCTCCGTTCTTGGCAGATTTATTGCTGGATCCTTATGCTGCTGTCCGCTTTGTCGCCTTCAAGTCGCTGGCTACCTTGCCACCGTACGAGTCGTTGGAATACGACTTTGTAGGTCAGCCTGGTACATGGCCGGAGGCAAAGGAACGCGTGTCTGAGATTTGGGAGGGGCGTAGTCGGAGACGCTCCGGTTTCGGTGAAGTGCTCCTGAATCCGGACGGCCGTTTGGATGAGCAGCGGTTTGATACACTGAAGAAAATGCGAGACGATACACCGATTTACCTAGCCGAATAGACGGACAAGGCCCGGTTTGTGAACGGACCGGGCGATTGAGCTATGCGACAGATCAGAGTTCTCATTCTAGTAGTCCTGGCAGCAGTTTTTGGATTCGTGGTGCTCCGACTCCAGATGCGTTGGGGGAGCCAGCCAGACATTCAACCAGACACGGCGGTTGAACCAGGCCCACTGCAATCAGGCCCAATGCAAGGTCAAGCAGCGACTTCGCAAAAGGCGGTTAGCCCGCCTGTTTTCGAAAAGACCCTGTTCCTGGTCGACCAACAGGATGGATCTGGTATTCGCTTCAAACACTGTTCGGGAACTTCTGATACCAAGCCATTCCCGTCGGCGAATGGCAGCGGAATTGCTGCTCTGGATTATGACACAGATGGGTTGTACGACCTCTACTTTGCTACCGGAACTCCGTTTCCGATTGATCCTGATCAAGCAGAGCATAGCAATCGTATCTATCGCAACATCGGTAACTGGAAGTTTGAAGACACTACCGAACTCGCCAGGTTGGGACACAATGGGTTTAGCGCTGGACTGGCAGCAGGGGATGTCGACAACGACGGTTTTCCTGACCTCTATGTTACCTGCTTCGGCAAGAACTATCTGTTTCAGAACCAAGGTGACGGCACGTTCGTGCGTCTGCCGGACTCCGTGGGCGTGAGCGACGAGAGGTGGTCGGCCAGTGCCGCGTTTCTGGACTACGATGACGATGGTTGGCTTGACATTTATGTGTGCAATTATGCGAAGTGGAGTGTGGAGACACAGCGTTGGTGTGGTAACAGGGATCTCAACATAAGAACGCACTGCAATCCTCATTCCGTAGAGCCGGTGCCAGACGCCTTGTTTCGCAATC
>PBOG01000238.1 GCA_002724245.1 Planctomycetaceae bacterium | reverse complement strand
GATCGGCCGCGTCCCAGACGGCTCGACCCTGCCGCAGGCGACTGGCAGCAATCGCGTGCTCACGGCCCCACTCCTCGACGGTCGTGTACCAGACTGCCAACAGGTCACCGTTGGGGCACCAGGCGACCCCCGGGCAGTGGTTGTGTTCTGTGTACAGCGGGCCGCCAGCGAGTTCGGACGGGATTTTGGCAAACGGAATGGGATCGGCGAACCAGGGCACGTTCGCAGGAACGGGCGACTTCCACTGGTGCCGGGACTGCACCACCTCCCGCTGCCAACGGCGGGTCGGCAAGATCTTGCTGGGCAACGGCTTTGGCAAATGGCCACGGACGACACGGATACCAACCACACGATTTCGGTCACCCGGAACATTTCCCAAGCGGTTGGTGGTGTGCGGCAGCTCGTCACTCGACTTCCACGGACCGCCACGTGTGACCTTGATCGGACTGTCCGCGTACCCCATCGGGTCCGTCAGCACGCCAGCCGCGTAGGGTCCGTACCCGTCGAGACACCAATTCTCGACGACGGCCCCATCCTGCGCAAAGAGCTGCGGCCGCGAACGACGGGCAAACTCCCATTCCGCCTCAGTGGGCAGGCGGCAAGGGACACCCTCCCGCTGGCCAAGCCACCGACAGAAGGCGACCGCATCATGCCAGCTCACGTAGACAGCAGGGTCATCATCTTGCTTGGAAATCCGCGTGACACCCCGCCACTTGCGGTGCTCGGGTTCGAAACGCTCGTACTCGGCGTTCGTAATCACCCGTGAAGTTATTTCGAATGGCCGGCTGATGTGAACCGTATGTGCGGGCTTCTCGTCAAAGCCGCCCTGATTGTCTTCACCCATTGTCATCTGCCCTGATTCGACAACCGCGAAGGGCAGCTTCAGTCGCTCATCACTGCAGACGTGCGCGGTGAATCCAAATACAGCGGCCACGAGAGCCACAGCCGCAAACAGGCAACGGAGCATTGTAAATCGCATCGACAACTCCAGTCAGGACCTGGTGGTCGAGTTCACGTCTCGAGGTTACTTCTCTTCTGCTTTCGGCACTTGATACTCGATTTCCCGATAGAACGTTTTTGCCTTTCCCTGACCGTCATCCAAGACAATGGGGATCACATTTCGACCCGCTTGCAGCGGCACTTCCGTCTGAAAAACAAACGGCTTCTGGTCGGACGCTCCCTGCAGCTGGCTGCGGTGCGCGTTGGTGATGGGTTGGCCCGCGACGGTCACTAGCGTACCTGCCGGGCAAACCCCGCGAATCCAAGCGGTGGCGCTGGCGATCGCGGGGCCGGTGGCATAGTCCATCGCCACAATCCCCTCTGGTTGCTGCCGGATCGTTTGGATTTCATGCGCCAGTAACTGGCGAAAGCGATGAATGTACTCTCCGTCAGGTCGGTAGGTGTGCCAGCGGAATTCGCGGGAGAGCAGTGAGCCCCACCCGTTCACAATGCGCGCTTTCGAGAAAATCTCTGCTCCGGCCGGTTCCCCCAGGTTCCGTCGGATCTGTGTGATCAATTCGCCTAATTGTGCCAACAACGCATATTCATCCAATCCCTGGCGATAGCTATCCCACCGCAACGAAGCGTGCCAGGGCTGAAAGCCGGGCGTTTCTTTGCGGCGGGGTGGATAAAACAACAGACCGTTGCCGTACATGCCCTCTTTCTGATTGCCGTGGCGGTGCAAGTCGGTCCATGGATCTTTCTCCGCGTTATAAGCGATGCCCCACCAGAAATTGCCTTGATATCCATATTTTGCCAGGACGGCTGGATACAAACGGTTGGCCCCCAGGCTTGCCGGGGCGTTGAGCATATACAACGAATTCATGTAAGCCCAAAGCTCAAGACCCTGGCGCTGCCACTTTTGCCAATTGGGAATGTGTTCCACCTGCGTGGCGAAAAAGTGCCAAGGCACACACCACGCATCCAACGCCGCCGCCAATGCATCAGACATGACATGTGTCGTAATCATCACCGTGACTTCGGGGTACTGGAGCTTCGCGCGCCGAGCCAATTCAATGACTAACGCATGATGCTCCTCGTTGATTTCGTCGAACATGTAGAAGATGACCTTATCGTGCCAGCCATGGGCTCGATAAAAATCACCGATCTTCTTCATGTATTGATCGTAAATCGGCCAGAAGCGCTCACTGCCGACGGTGATCCCCAGACCCAGATAGCTCTTGCTCAATTGTGAAATCGAACCCAGCAACGACGGAGGCACCAACACAGACTCGTATCCAAGCTCACCAAATACAACGTCCAGGCCCTTTTTGTATTCTGTGAAATCAATCTGCAATTCACCGTTCTCGTCGAGTCGTACCGCGGGTGCCTGAGGGCCGTATTTCAATGCCGTAAACCCAGTGTCATGGAGAAATTTCCATGAGGCGCGACTTTTTTCCTCCAAGTTATGTGTCAACGTCTGCAGCATCGGACTTGCGGGCAAGGCGATGTCCCAGACCTCCAGTTCCACGGGGATCGATGCCACTCGTTTGCCATCGGCATGCACCAAGATCGCACCAGCGTAGCGCCCCGCTGCGATGTCGAAAGAAGTCTGGGCTGTAACCAACAGCACGCTGTTGAGATCGGCCGCTGCGGTAAACGCATCACTCGACAGCAGTGGGTCGGGAATCGTGCCGGTTTCCACTCCCAACATGCCGTACCATTTGCTGAACCCTTTGACCGGCACTTCCGCCACCCGCCGATACGACCAGCCCGGCGTGGCGGGCGCCTGCCCGCGGCTGGCTGGCTGCGGCGCCCAGGTGAACGAAATCGTCACATTCTGCAATTCGGCAGCGGGGCGCAACACCAGGAAAAAGGGTTCCGTTTCGTTGCGCACCAGGGACAACTGGATTTTGTCTTTGCGGGTGACCGTTCCCCAGGCGTCGGGTTGGTCTTTCGCAAACACCTTGCGCACCGGTGACACGGCATAGACCTCGAGCATCCCGGAAGCAAATACCTGCGTCGGTGCACAGAGTTGTGGAAGCCGGTCCAAGACGGCAGATGGACCCGCATCCTGGGCGGCGAGAGATCCGACCAGTGCCAAACACAACACCAGCGACACCCGGCTGGCCGATCCGCCTGACCATTTTTTCAGTATCGTCAACTGACGCGTTGTACGCATTGCGATCATTGGCCCGGTGTGCGTGTGACCAGCAGCAAGACGCTGGCAGTAAGGTGTTACTCAAACCGGTACCAGTACGGACCGGCTTTGAATGAAAAACAGTGTAACGACCACACCAGTGTAACCAAGCCTGACTACCGGGCGAGACGGCAGGAAATCTCCCTGCAGCAAGTTTGTTTCCGGGAGGTGTTTTTCCTAATGAAACGCATCGCAACACAATCGATAGACCTTCTCGACGTACCTCGTGAGAGCCTTGGCCTCTCGAAAACGTCCACTGAGAACGTAGTCTTCCAGCGTCTTGAGACTGTACAGCACTTCGTCCACGCTCTCGCGTTGTGGAGTGTCAACTCGCCCCAAACGGATCTGCACGCTTGTCGACAGCTTTCTCAGATGAGCGCGCCATTGCGCGAGGCGACGGGTGGTCTCCGTGGCATCCTCTTCTCTGACCGCATCGTAGACGCTGACCCGGATATTATTCATGTCCTGGATGAGATCGTGCGTTGGTGGATAGTAGACATACAGCCCCGCCACAGCCGCGGCCAACACGCCCAGAATGCCTGCCATGCAAAGCTGAATCGGGGAAAGCGTGGGGTTCCACCTGGAACTTGTGCTCAAGCGAGTTTCCGACTCGTCTGGCTCCAGCAGGTGATCGATACGGCAACGATTACCTGCCAACCGCAAACCGATGCCGGCCATCGCGACCAGACACAGCAGGCCCAGCCCCCAAACTCGATCGGGCCTCATCGACTTCTGAAGTTCCCGGCGGATCCAGTGCAGGCTCCCATTGCCGTTAAACACCGTCGACAATCTGGTGAACGGATCAAAGGCATGCGTATGGTCGGTCTCCTTGGCAGCCCCGTGAATGATGGTGCGATCCGCAGTCACTCCAATCGCCAGCGTTGAACCAATCAGCAAGGCAACGAACAAAGTGAGCGACTTGACACCGTAATCGCGGCGCAACCAGTTTGCTACACCAACATTCGCTCCGGCTCCGAGCACAATCAGTGCAAAGGCGGCACCCAACGAGTAACCGTCGCGGACGATGTTGCCGAAGTGCATCATGACCTCAGTGGGCGTTACGTAAACGGGAATCGCTACGAGCCCCATAATGACTGGAGCCAATGCGTTGTCACGAGTGAGGCCCGTTTGCAATACACCGTGCGGCAGGAACGCCCCCAGAAAGCCGACCGCCAGCAGAGCCAGACCGTAATCTACTAGCGCTGGACCGACGAGTGCTGTCGCAGACGTGTACCCGACCACCGCTAGCCTATGGCGGCTATCGCGTGGCGCGATTTCGAGTCGTTCCGGCGAAGTATCGTGTCTCCCAGCAACGACCCGATTCCAGATGACACCGATACCAACCGAGACCAGAAATGTGCCTGCCGCAAAGTACACCAGCATGATCGGCGGGATATGACTCAGTCCGTATATGATCGACACCGGATTGAGCACGGGAGCAACCAGTACGAAGCTAATGACAGTGCCGCTGGGCACACCAGCGCGGCGCAGTTCGCGGGCAACCGGCAGAGCCCCCAGGGAACAAATGGGCAACATAATACCGAGGCCCCAGGCGCGTAGTGGCCCTGACCAATGACCGACCCCGAGAATGCGCCGTGTTCGCTCTGCTCCGACCATACCGCGAAGAATCCCAGCGGCGAAGACACCGGCAACGAGAAAAGGCGCCGCCGCCAGCAGCGCCTGCATTATCCTCAACACGGCGCTCCAAAACGTCGTGTTCAAGTCCGTGAAGATGCCTTCGTAGCCCGGGCTGCCGGCATCGCCCAGCAGAAGGAATTCGTTCACGTGGATGTCTCCCCAGTCGTTTTCCCAGGCAGAGCAGGTGCGTCCTGGGTGGCAGTTTTGAAACTGAAGGTGAGTCGCTCACCTCCGAGTTCAATCTTGGGAACGACAACAGACAACCGCTTGCAGTCCTGGAGTGACTCGGGAATCGCCGCCACAAATGTTACGGTGTCATCGTTGCCCTCGGATGAGAATACGACTTCCAAGGCTTGCCCGGCGTCTCTATCCAGCGGATCCACATACGCCACAATCGTTGCAGCGGCAACGCGAACCGTCTGCGACTGACCGGCCGCGCCCTCAGTCAGAACATGAAACGTGATCTGGCCGTCGACGACCGGCATAATTTCAGCGTGGTAGTGCGTTTCCTCGCTACCATGATGGGAGTGGCCGATTGCGACAATGCGTCCACCGTGCAGTGGCTGCTGGTGGCTGTGCGGGTGAACATGGGCATGCCCGGACCTGTGCTCGTGCGAATGGCCCGCTGGGGAATCACTGCCCCCAACGCCGACAGTGGGGGTTGCCTGATCGCAGCCAGCCAAGAGAAGCCAAGATGCAAACAGCAGCAAAGTGGAACCAACGTCGATGCACTTCATGACGGTCCTCATTTTCTGGTTTGTCTCTGATGTACCGGAACACTGACCGAATCCAGGATCTCTTCGACAATTCGCGGCGCGGCATCAAAATCGCCCGCCAGGCGGACTTCCAACACCGGACCGGCAACCTCCTGGACGTCGTCGGGTGTCACAAAATCACGGCCGCAGAGATGGGCACGTGCTTGCGCCATACGTTGCCACATGATCAGCCCACGCGGGCTCAGTCCCAGTGTGATCGCCGTGTGCTCACGCGTCGCTTGTCCAAGATCGACCAGATACTCGCGGACATTCTCCGCCAACGGAACCTTGGAAACGTGTTCCTGCAGTTCGCACAATTGACCTGGACTGATAACGGTTGGGGTTTCCGTCCGGGCGCCATCAGCGGAACCGATATTTGCAGCCAGCATTTCCAATTCACTTGTACGATTGGGATATCCGATGCGCAGTTTCATGGCGAAGCGATCAAGTTGTGCTTCGGGCAGCGGATACGCGCCGTGACTTTCAACGGGATTCTGTGTGGCGATTACGAGAAACGTTTCATTCAAGGGATAAGACTGACCGTCAATTGTAACCTGGCGTTCCGCCATCGCCTCGAAGAGCGCGCTTTGTGTGCGTGGCGTGGCTCGATTGATTTCGTCAGCCAACAGCACGTCGGAGAAAACCGGCCCACGGTGAAACTCAAACTCCCGCGCCTTCTGGTCGAACATGGTGAAACCCGTGATATCCGTTGGCAGCAGATCGGGCGTGCATTGCACCCTGGCGAATTGCCCACCGACAGCGTGGGCAACCGCTTTCGCCAACGTCGTCTTGCCCAAACCCGGTAGATCGTCAAACAGCAAATGTCCACGCGCCAGCAAGCAGGCCAACACCATCTCAATGATATCGTCCTTCCCGATCAGTGCATGATTGAGAGCCGCTCGTAAAGCGTCGATTGTGGATTGGTGCTGGCAAGTGACATCCTCCACTCGTTCTCCCTCGACATCACGCTGGGTGGTCATGCTATCTGTGCTCATGAGGGTTTACTCGAATTGGCTCCGAAACAAGTTCGCAACCTGCGATGATGGCCGACAGCAACGGCCGCCCTGCAGGCGTGCGCGATGTCATGCCGATCCTCTGGATCGATGGCGCTCTCAGAGTAGAGCAATCGTTCCGACCACAAGAAGAAACGCCTGACCGATCTCTGCGTTTCTACGTCCCCGGCGCGCATCAGGGGCGAATACCAGGCAGTGATCGTCTTTTGAGACGGGCGCTGGCATCCGACCAGCCAGGCGCGCCAAGAAATCAATCTTATGGTCCAACGCAAGCGGGCTTCCACGGACTGCATCCCCAGCAGACCGCAGATGACGCTGCCCAGAAACGCCAACCAATCTCTGCGTGTTTTGACAGCCACCACGAGACCAGCAGCAACAGCCAAGAGCACGATGACGTGTTGCCGGCACCAACCAAAGACACCAAATGCCCAGGCCGTCGCCCATTGTCGCCACGTCAAGTTTTCAGCAGGGTGTTCGTAGCCGGGCGTCGGCTCGATCGCGACCCACGTATTCCCGCCGATATACACCTCTGCCCAGACATGCACGTCTTCGGCCAATACTGCAGTTTGCCCTGCGCGACGATCGAATCGGTCTCTGCGGGCATAGAAACCTGTGACAAGGCGTGTGGGATAACCCAGGCCACGCAGCCCCACCGCGGCAGTCGTCGCGAACAAATAAGCGGGCCCGCGACGCTCGGTCAGGAAGTGGGAAACCACATCAGCACAGTTTTCAGGAGCGGTCGCCTGGCGGTCGAGTCTAAAGCTCTCTCTCAGGCGCTGGACAACCGCTTCCACCTGCCGCCAACCTCGCGGCACATTATCCGTCCACTCGGCCACAGTCCGCGAAAGCAGGTCTCGATTGACAGAGGACTCCGTGTGCCTGGCGACGATTTCCGCGTCCGTCTCAACGGCCGATTGTTTTCCTTGTTTACGTACCCGATCGGCCCGAGGAAAGCGATCGGTGAAATCGTAGACGCGAAGTGGCTCCAGGTTCAGTCCCTGGGATATCAGATGAACCACGGTCAACTGTGGTATCTGCTCACGCACCGGCATGTGTGCCACAGAGTCGTCCGTCCAACCAAAAAACTCCGGCCGATCAATCTTATCAACATGGATCGCGGTCAATTGTGGTGGAGAGGGGAACCGATTTGTCTTCAAGTTGATGATCTTTGCCGCATGTCGCTCTAAACCCCGATGAAACGGTGAAGCACCAATCGACAGGTAACGGGCCCAGGGTTTCCCGCTGTTCTCTTCGAGACGGATTGGTGGATTCACATCTCGCGTCCCGGAGTGCGTCCAATCTCGGCCATCAAATGCATCGTACCGCTCGAGCGCCAGATGCAAGGGCGTTCGCCCTGCCACATAGATCATCGCAGCCGCAGAACGATCGTCGAGTGCCTCTTGTTTCCGCTCGACCTGTCGCCTCAAAACTGAAAACTCACGGCCACTACGCTCCGTTTTCGCCGTTCTCTGTTCCGTCTCCTGGACTTCACCGGGTGCCAGACCGATGTTTCGTTCCTGCTTTTTCTTGGGCTTCGGTGGTTCGCCGTAGGAGTCGTTGAACATGTCGTACAACGTTGGCATTTCCGAATCCAGGAACAGCTCGCTTTCGACCGGGCCAAAACTCATCGCCTTTTCCTTGGCGGCGACCATCGCGTCCCCATCCCCGACCCCAGCGCGGGCAAACTCGTCGCTCCAGCGGTCTCCACCGGAGGATGGCATGAAACCACGAATCACGTAGGTTGAAGCGCTTGTCGACCCCAATAACACCAGCATGAGTGCTGAGACCAACACCACACCTCCCATTACCGACGATCTCAGCGGCAGGCAGCGATCGGTCTGTCCTGCAGCGACTGTCTGCTGGACGCGCTCCCAATACCGCGCCATCAACCACCACAACAACAACACACCAAAGAGTCCTGCCAATACATAAACCGCAGGTGTCGTCCCGGTAGCAGTCGCAAACAGCGCCAGGAATCCGGCAAACAGACAGGCGACCTGCTGGAAGCGCGCACGATGACTGAACGCACCGATCAGCAGCGCTGTGTTCTGAAGACAAACCAGCCTGGTCATCTCCGGTGCCTCACCGATGCCAACCTTCCGCAGGATGACCTCCGCTGCGAGCGGGAAGAATGTCCAGAGGATACACATCGTTGGAAAAAGGAACTCGAGGAATCCAGCCAGCCTGGTGCGCAGCCCAGCCCAGACAAACCACGGCACGGCAATGAAAAATGTCGAAGTCCCCAGCATCCATGCCAGCGACGTACTCGACTCAACACGTGCTGCCGTCAGGGCTGCCGCCGATAGCGAGACCAACAGCAGCGTGCCGAATTCTTTACTTCGCCCAGTCGTCATGGCATTGCCGCTCCCATTGCTGCTGCAACTGACGTGAAGGTTCGCCGGCAAGCGCCAGTGCAATCCATGCCCTTTCCCTCATGGCACCCGCGCCGCTTGCTCCCTCGTCCAGCACGACGGCGCGCAAATCTGCTCGCTGTAGTCTGCGGTCGTCGTGTCCTGCCAACGATTGCCACCGCTTCGCGGAGGTAACCAGGATCGTCAGCCGATCCATGGCATCCGCCTCCGTCCGAGCAGCGGTTCGGTTGGATTGAACGCCGGGCTGAAACGCGGCCAAGCGATCAAACAGGCGATGCAGACCTGCGATTCCGGGTGATACGAAGCGCCGTTCACCGTTCAATTCATAGGTCAACTCGCAAGCATGACTGTGGAACTCTCGACACAAACTGGCGACAACCCGCAAACTCCAATCCCAAGCCGTTTCGTTACTGGAAAAGGCGTTCTGGTCAAGGACAACCAGGATACGGCGGCGGGCAGCCGTTTGTCGTTCACAAACGATGAGCGTATCGCGTCTGGCGGTATGGACCCAATGAACTCGCCGCAACGAATCACCCCGGATGTAGGGGCGGGCAGCCATGATGTCCCCATCATTACCCGCCCGATCAACACAACTACCCATGGCTGACAACCGATTGCCGGGAAGCATGGGAAGAGAACGCAGGCTGGTGGTCCGTGGCCAGGCAATAAGTTGTTCGGTAACGGATATCGACCGTACCGCATGCCAGATGCCGAAGGGAAAACCAGTCGCCAGGACGGGCGGCTCATGCGGGAAGACGCCGCGACGCGGCGGCTGGTAGGTAAATTCAAATCGACTATTCGACCAGCCAGCGACGCGAGAGAGTGCCGTTGCAGCGGGCTCTTGATCGTGCCCAGTGGAGCAAAAGAAACCTCGTTCCACCAACAGGCCCCATACGGGCCACGGCCACCGGTTTGTGACGTCCAGGATAACGGTCACTTCGTCAAGTTCATGACAACGCCGACGATTGAAACTGACCTGCGCCTCCATTCCGCGCATCGCCAACCACGGCCAGACCATCCCCAACACCATAACCACCAGTACCACAGCGCACACCAGCCAACCTTGTGGGGCAACAAGTGCACCGATCAAGCCAGCCGCCAGCGCGGCCACGGCAAACCACCCCAGCGGCTCCCGAAGCCACGCAACGTAGCGGTTTGCCCAGGGACAAAAGTCGTGGTTGCTGATGGCGAAGAACCGTTCGACGATTTGCTGCTTGCTCACAACCCACCACCCTCCTTCGCCACGGTGGATTCCAAGTCAATCGCCAACAGGTCGGCGGATGTGGGAAAGCTGCGTCTGCTCACGACTCGCATCTGGTCAAACAGTACATAACTCGGACAGACGGTCACACCGTACCGAGTCGCCAAGTGTCGATCGGCATTGAAGTCCACGCGGACCACGTCCGCTTGCCCGTCGAATTGTTGCGCCAGGCGGTCTATTTGTGGCCTCATCTGGTCGCAACGAAAACAGCCAAAGCTCACCCCAAACTCGACCAGCAATGGCCGACCATTTTGCTGCACGAGCGACTCGAATTCTGTGCCTGACACGATCGGCAAAGGAGCGGCCGCAACGTCCGCTTGAGGCGAGGGGGATACGCTCGGACCGCAACCGATCGAGGCCAACACGATCAGCAAACCTTTGACAATCAGCAGAACAGGTCGATTCATGGGACTGCTCTCTGATGTGAAACGACGCCACCTTCGGTCAAATGAACCTGGGGTGACTCGGGCGGTGCCGCTTCGATGTCTACCAGACATGCGATGTCAGGCGTGCGGCAGCAGCGACATTGACGGCGATTCCATAGATGCGCCGACACCATGCAGATACTACCCATCACAGTCATCATTTGTTCTCCACGACCGCCCCAGAGATTGACTCCGAACAACAGTGCTCCTGTAAGCAAAAGCACGCCCGCGATCCCGAGGTAGAGCACGCCTCTCCGTCGGTGCTTCCGATATCCCATACCCCAGGCAACGAGCCCCAATGGCGCCACCGTAGAAAGCAACCCTACGTGAACCCAGAAGTCAGTCGGTGTAGCGCAACAAGCTGCTTGATCGGCGCCGCCTCCACCGCCAACCGTCTCGCAGCATTCATCCTCCGCACCGGTTAACACGAGGCCGCGCGCGTCTGTCGTTACGAGCCGAGGTTCGAGGGTGCCGTTCGTATCGATCGCCCCGATCTTCCACATGGGCAGGACAGTCAGCAGCAACGGTAACGTGATGCAATGAAGCAGGCAGAGCGCCGAGGCGCACATACCCAGCGCATCGAGATTAATACGAATTGACTTCATGTTATTTTCCTGGACGGTTCCCACATCGATGTCATCTCAAGTGATTCTGGCCACAAGCCAAAAGGCCGCCGCGCGAGCGCCGGAACAACAGGACTGGTCGGACCTCGTATACTCCGAACGCCGCGCGCAGCGGTGGTTGCTTTCGCCATCAGGCGAAGAATTAGTGATTTGAATTCAACCCCACGGCTGATCGATAGCTCGAATACATCTACCCGCCACAGTCCACCACCG
This sequence comes from Planctomycetaceae bacterium, assembly GCA_002724245.1. Classification (GTDB taxonomy): domain Bacteria; phylum Planctomycetota; class Planctomycetia; order Pirellulales; family Pirellulaceae; genus UBA9264. The sequence goes on along the minus strand of PBOG01000238.1, from coordinate 3,521 downwards.
GTAATGCGGTCACCAGCAGTGGAAAAATCACACCGTGAATCGTGCAGAGCGTCACTGCGCAGACTCCCGGCGCATCTGGGGTAAGTTTTATCGCTCATGAACCCTCCCTGGTCCTTGCGTGAACCCGCCGACTTGACGACCGACTGGAGTTCCCAGCGAGCGTAATGACCGCCTGCACCTGGTCCCGGTGCAACCGATCCAGTTCGATCGCCAGGTTGGTGTCAAAGGCGTGTCGATGCTTTGGCAGCGCTGAAACAAGGACACGATGGAGTGCAATCGCTCTTTGCGCAGCAGCCCGAAATCTGTTGTCTGCCGACGTGCGGCTATGGCTGACAGAAAGAACCTGGCCACGCGGGTTGTCGCGCGCTAAACGATCGCGCCAAAAACGTTCATAAGGGCAATGCGACGCGGCGTTCGCCAGGTAGACTGAAAAACGTCGCCCGCGCCGTACCCAGGCAGCGCAGCGGGCATAATCACCTGGCGTGATGCCTTTCGCAAATAACAGCCGGACTTCGACTGCCATGCCAGCAATACGTCGAACGCATTCTACATCGTGGCCGTCACCGACAATGACCAACGGTCGCAGCGCGACCTCACGTTTTTCGGCGAGCACCCGACTAGAGAAAGGACAGCTAACAAAGACCGTCGCAATGAGAATCAGGGCACGTCGATTCGTCACTTCCAACATACAAGTCACCCTGGCAATCTGAGGCGCGCAAGATGGTGCGTGGATTCTGCACCAACATGGCTACTGAACGAGTGGAATGCCCTGAGCGAAATACACTGCCAAACGAGAGGCGAAATCCTCACCGAAAGAAGCAGGCGCATCTGCGTAGTGAACGCATCACTACAGGCATGAACTCAACAAGAGAGAGTGAGTTCGTTCAGAGGTGGACCCCGAATCGGCACAAGTGTGACACTGAGGCATGTCACGGCAGGCAGAGGTGCGACAACGACGTCGGACGTGTAAAACGCGGTGAAGAAGATTTGCTGGTACGTGCCGCTTAACTGTGATAACGCCAGGTGCCGACACACGGTGCAGGTGACGGGGTCATGCTGACTGGCGGGAGACTCTTCACTGGAACAAGCGTCCTGGTGCGCATGATGACAGCAGGTCTGTACGCCACTCGCGGCCTGCTCGGCCGGTCGGTGCGTGACGTCATGCAGGAGATGCTCAAAACACCCCAGCGTCGCCAAGAGGGCGACCAGCGTCGTAGCGATGAGCTTGTTAGCCGCGGCACGCATATGCGAGGCGTCTAGAAAAAATGGGAATGAGGCAGCCCGACCAGAACTCTTCACCTTACTCCATTGTACGTCCACCATTCAAGAGGGTTCACTGACATTCATGGAAAACTAACTCTTGCTCAAGTGGGTATTTATGCAATGGGTGGAATCGCTACCAAATTTGGCACTACCACGGGTGGAAACCGATGTCGGCCCGTCCACCGGAATGCGTCACTCTCGGACGGGCAACTGCAGTCTAATGGATACGTTCTGACCCGGCATGGATCACTGCGGCTGGTACGTGTTTCTTGGCTGCAGGCTACCGCAGCTGGTCACCGGCGGCACATGCCGGCCCGGTCTGATACGTTAGACGCAACACCAAGCAACCTCGTTGACTGGGAGAACTACGATGCCTGGGGCTGGAGAGGTACGAACAACGTTGCTGCTGCTGGCGCTGGCGATCAGTGGGCGCGCGTTCCAGGCGGCGAGCGCGGCGACAGATGCTGATTTCTCTGTGGGAGTGGAACAGGCGCTGCCAGTTGTTGGACAGCCGTGTCAGTTATGGCTCGCGCGCGATCAAGCGGCCGCGGCGCCAAAGCCGGACGGGATCGCTGTCACCTTTCGTGTCGTCCACGGTGACAACAGAGCCAACCCGATCGACCTGCCCGCGACTGTCGACCAACGACAGGACGTGCTCGCGCGTGTCGAGTGGACGCCCCAGCAAACAGGACCGGTGAATATCTCCGCACGTGTGACCCTTCGCGACAGTGATACTAGTCCCCTCGAAGTGGCACCGCAGAACATCTTCGTCACCTCGCGCAGGCTGTTCTTCAATTACTGGCAGTGCCCACCTGAGCAGCGTTTCGTAACATCCGTGATGGACAATAGTGAGACCACGGAGGCGGCCATCCGCTGGAAACGCAGGGGCGTACGACCACTCGGCTGGCAGGGTGGGCAGTGGCACTGGGTGCGTGGTTACGGCTCGCCGGAAAAGATGGCAAAACTCTGGTCGAAGATGCCCCCGGAACGTGTCGGTATCGTAATCGACGAGTTTGGTGGAGGGGATGAGATTGACCAGCAGCTGGGCGCTGCACTGCGGCTGACACGCCAACAGATGCCGCAGATGTTCCTCGCGCCCTACTGCCTGTCGGTCACCGGAGAGCAGATGATCAACGGCTGTCGTGTGGCGGATCTCGTGCTGGTGGAAACCTACACGCCCGACTGGCGGTGGGACGGTTTTATCACCGGCCGCTGGCAGACGGCTGCCAAGGCCGGCTTGGGTACCAAGAGCATTGCCGTACTCGGCCTGGGATCCCAGTGGATCGGAACCGAACGGGAGCTACGGCGTGTCTTTCGCATGGTGCGGACGACCTGTCCGACAATGCCCGGCCTGGGTTTCTTCGCAGACGTTCCGCCGCGACTTCGCGGAGCGGTCGACTCGGCGATCGAGGATTATTTTCTCCGACCCGTCGTTATCACCCGTGTTGAGAAAGGCACTTTCACCATCCGCAACATTGGCGAAACCCCGGCCACTGATGTGGAAGTCACGTTTGTTGATCAAGAGGGTCAAACGGTTGCTCCAAGTAAGCGGGTCACACGACTGAAACCCTGGATGACCATCTCGGGAGACCTTCCACCTGGAGCCAGCGCCGCCACCATCACGGCTGCAACCGATCGCTATACAGCGCTCGCTTACACCCCGCCGCTGCAGCAGCCAGAGCTGAATCAAAAGCAGCAGCACGCATCGTTACAGTTTCGCGAACGCACCATGGCCGGTACGGTCAGCGATGCGCTGCAACAGGCTGCTGCGATGACCGTCGTGCGCACCGACACCAGCGATGCAGATCCAAATAACCACCACAACGTGCGTTCCGCGTCGATCCCCATTCCCGCGAGCCAAGGCCAGGCAATCGCCCTGTCCTTCGATATCCGTCCGAATCGCTGCTGGTTCTACGGACACAACCGCCTCAGCCTGGTCGGCGACGGAGAACTCACGCTGACCTGGGCACGCCAGGATCACGATGCGGGCATCGCCGGGAACCAGGCCCGGCCCGAGCTCGTTTTCAAAGGGCAGGACGGCTACTTGGTCCGCGCAGTGTCCACGCTGGGATTCCGCGAGAACGAAACCTGCCACGTTATGCTGGCCTACGACGGTAGCGAAACGGTCCGCGCCATCGTCACCGGCCGAAACAACCAGGTTCTCTGGGACAGCGGCCCGCTCCCGGCCCAAGGTGGATTCCGTTGCGATCGACTGCGGTTCGACGTCAATCCATTCCCACGGAGCGAAATCCGCTACG
>PBOG01000237.1 GCA_002724245.1 Planctomycetaceae bacterium | reverse complement strand
TTCACTGGCTCCAAAATAATTGTCGCCCTGCCCGGAACTCGCCCCAACCTTACCGTTCAATACCGCCGACTCGATCCCACTCAAGACGTCATCCCCCAGATCTCCCTCCATGGAGGTGTCCGTCAGGATCACGTTCCCTTCCGCAAGATTCTCGTCGAGTTGGTCATCACCGGCACCGCCGACGATCGTATCATTCCCCTCGGCACCGCGAACCCGGTCATCACCATTGCCCGCGTCAACATTGTCGTCACCGGCATTGCCATTGATGAAGTCGACTCCGTCGCCCGAGACAGCCGTGTCGTCACCGTAACCGGCCAGGAGCGTATCATCACCATCACCGCCCTCGAGGTAATCGTCACCGCTCTTGGCGTTGATCCAGTCGTTTCCGAGGCCACCGGTCACCGAATCGTTCAATTTGCCAGCCGTCAGGCGGTCGTTGCCATCAGCACCGTCAATCGTCACGTCACCGAGGCTGTAGCCCCCGGCATTGATAACGTTGTCGGCGGCATCACCGAACAGGGCAAACTGTTCCACTCCAGTAAAATCGTCCGAAGATGTCGCGGTAAAGGTCCAGGTCGAAACGTTCGTATCGAACACCCACGCCCCAATTTCCACCTGCGAATTGTTGAGCCGTTGGCCCTGTCCGGTAGTTTGTTCGACACGGTCAGTGCCAAGCCCACCGTCGAACACGTCGTCCCCGGTAGACCCAAAGAACAAGTCGTCCCCGGCTTCACCATTCAGAGTCACCGAACCGGAAAAGCCCGTGGCGTCAAACGTGTTGTCGCCGGCCCCACCGGTCAATGCCGCCAGCTCGATGCTCAACAACGTATCGACAGGCTGCCCCGAGACGGCCGACTGGCTGTCGGTCAGGTTGAAATCTGCATCCGCAGTTTCCACCAAAATGTCTGTTCCAACTCCACCATCAAGCGTGTCGGCTCCACCACCTCCACTCGGCGAATCGTCACCGTCACCACCTTCGACCAGATCTCCCCCCGCACCACCCTGTAGCAAATCGTTCCCGTCGCCGCCCAGGAGGTGAAGGTCCGTGCTGAAGTTCGTCGCGGCGACAATCGTATCGTCACCACCCTCTCCTTCAATTCGAACCGATGCGACCAGCGTCGCATCCATCGGGTCCAGTGTCACGGTATTGGCACCGGCCCCCGCGTTGATGACAAGACTCCCGGTCGTCGCATCCGGATTCCGAAAACTGAACATTCCGAATGGCGTCGTCCCGGCTCCTTCGAACAGCGAATTGCCAATTCCGGCAGCGTCTCGCGTCCGCATTTCGTGATCCCCGGCGTAGCCCGGATCAATGCCAAAACTCCGGCCAACGACTTCGGCCGTATCGAAAACAGCTTCCGCGTCGGTGTATGCCACGCGGAAAGCATCCAGCATCATGGTTCCGCTACCGATTCCACTGACCACGTAATCCGCGTTCACGAAATCGTCGATCGGATCGAGCGGTGCGGCCCGCAATTCGATTACGTCTGCCGAAAGATTGCCTCCCGCGTTGAACACCAGTCCAACAGTGGGATCGGACGGGTCGTTCGGAATAGGATTCCCGTTAATAAAATCGACAATCAAGAGATCGTCGGTCGTGGCGGGCGATGCGCTAGTCAGTCCCGCGCGATCGCCGTTAATCACAATCGTATCGGTCACGACACCCGTGAACACATTCTCCGTCGACCCATCCGGTGCTGACCAATCGACGCGATAATCGCCGACGCCATCGATCCAGAGACGGTATTCATCCGGCGGAAGTTCGTCGTCGATGATTGTTCCCGTCCCGGGACCACCGACGGTCGCGTTGTTATCGGGCGCCCCATCCTTGGTCACAGAGTTCGCATCCAGAGTCACGAAAAATGTTTCGTCATTCTCGAGAACGACATCGTCGTTGACGGTCACTGTTGCCTGTTGAACTGTTGTTCCAGGCGTAAATGTCAACGTGCCCGAGGCAGAGTCGTAGTCACTTCCACTAAATGCCGCTTCCGACACTGTCGTGACGACGACAGTCCCACCGCTGAGAGACCCCTGGGACGGCACCAACTCACTCACATCGGTCCCACCAAGTGCTCCATCGAATGTCACCGTCGTGGCGCCTGTTGACAGATCGCCAACAACCGTCACATTTCCGGCCAGGGCGGGAATCACTTCCAGTGCGGTCTGGATTTCGGCTGCCGACACATTGGGCCACGCCAAGGAGCCAGACCCAACACCATCCAAGAACAGGGCAAATGTGCCGCTTGATGGCGTACCGCTGAGGGTTAGCTCTTGAACCTCGTCACCATTCGATGTCGAGAAGTCCACGGTCACAGGCACCGCGCTTGCGTAGGTCAAAGACACGGGGAAATCCACGCCGTGCGGCCCCAGCGGATTCGTCCCCTCATCGATCGCCGACTGATCTCCAACAGAAATTTCTGCGTCATCATTCTGAATCACGCCATCGCCACGGCCATCGCTGATATTCACCGTTGTTGAAACAACATCGAGGTAAACGATTTCGTCCGGCTCGGGAACCACGTCCCCGTCGACAAACACCGAAACTGTTTGACTGAGTTGGGCCGGATCAGTCGGATCGGTGAACACGAGCGTTGTGGGCGACACCGCGGTGTAATCCACGCCACTGACGGCGGTGCCGTCGTTTGTTTCCACCTCGACGGTAATCTGCACCGGCGTGTCAATTGGTTGCACCAGCCGAACATCGAAATCCAACTGCACCTGCCCGGAATCTCCTTCGATTACCGTGGCGTCATCAATCGCCACCGCCGTGTCATCGTTGAGGATCGTGACGACCGACTGCGTCCCCAGGAGTTCAGCTCCCGTCGGTGCACTCAACTCGACAAAGAATGTCTCGGTGGGCTCAACCGAAAGATCCCCATTGACCAAAACGGTGATGTTCTGAGTGATCTCACCCGGCTGGAATGTCAACACTCCAGAGGCACTCTGGTAGTCACTGCCTTGGAACGCGGTGCCGTCAGCCGTGGTGTACGCGACGGTGATTTCCTCAACGCTCGTCGCTGAAAGGATCACCGGAATGTCGATCGCCTGCGCCCCTGTACTTCATTCAACCAGGGACACATCGCTGGTCGTCAGGTCCAGGAAGGCCAATTCGTACGCGCCGATGTCCGAATCGTCGTTGTTCGGACGGTGTGACCCGCGTTGGTCGGTCGTGTCATCACCACCCGTGTTGTCCCCGGCATCAATGGCCGGACTACTGGGCAACAAACGATGTGTCCGGGTCGGGCCTCCATTGTCACGCAACGTCAGGTCAATCACCGGGTCAAACGGGCTGGAAGGTGACCCGATCTGGTCATTGTTCTCAGCGTGAACCAGCCCGATTGCTGACCCCGCGTCACCTACAAGGTTGTTCCCCTCACTGATAAACACACCCCGAACGTCCACATCGGTTCCGGACGCGATGTTGGCCGCGACCAGGGTGTTTTTCATTGTGATGGAGCCACCATCGGCGGCCAAACCGCCCGCATTTCCGGCACTGTTGGTAACGACCGTGACCGCCGTGAGCGACCCGGAACCCACAGAAGCCACTCCGCCTCCGGCCCCCGCCTGGTTCGAGGAAATCGTGCTGTTGACCACGCTCAACGCATCTTCGTTGAAAATGCCGCCACCGGCTGAGACGGCCACATTGTTTGCGAACGTGCTCTCGGAAACGACAACCGAAGAGAAGCCCTGCAGAACGACCAACGACGCGTCCGAATGGGGAGCCGCAGTGGTCCCCCCGGAGCCTCGCACGACCGTCAACTCGTTACCGTTTACCGAGGTGACCTGCATCACCTCCGACCCAACACTCACGTCGAATGGCGTGTCGTCGGGAAACGCCGACGCATCCGTCAAAGTGATTGTTGTCGCGGTAATTGTCACGGCGCCGTTGGTGGCATCTGTGACCGACACATTGTAAACCCCGCCACCGCGAGAGTTGGCCGTGTTCCCGACAATCTCGGTCCTGTGAACTTCCAGCAAGTCCTGGTTGTACACGCCTCCGCCGAGTGCGTCGGAGATGTTGTTGCTGATCAGCGAGTCGCTGATCGTCACCGCTCCACCGTTCTTCAGAGCCACCGTCGCCCCGTCAACGTGCCCGGCTGCCGTCGTGCCGTTGACACCGCGGACCACGGAGAAGACATCACCGGCCACGTCGGTCACCAACATGTCCTCGGCGTCCAGGCGAATTTCAAACCCTCCAGAACGCGGAAAACCGTCGGCGTCCACGACGCGGAACGCCGTATCAGTCACGCCAAAACTCCCATCCACGCGACTCGCCTGGAAGTTGAAGATACCCCCCCCTTCAACGGAAGCCTGGTTCGAATCCACCGTGCTGTCTACGACGGAAAGGGTCCCTGCGTTGTATACCCCGCCTCCTCGTGCCGCGACGTTTCCGCTGACAATGATCTCGTTGAACACAAGATCACCGCTGTTCAGAACACCGCCCCCGTAGGCGGCCATCCCGGCATCTCCACCGGTGATCGTGACATTCGAGATGCTCAAGCTTGCACCGGCCGCCACATGGAAGACACGGTCGATGCCATCTGCATCAATCACCGTCAGCCCATCGTCGGCACCAAGGATCTCCAGGTCGTCAGTGATATCAAGATCCCCGGCCATGCCCGCATCTTCATCCCGGCCAGTCAGGGCCAGCAAAAACGTACCGGTCGGCAGGATGATCGTATCGCGCCCCGGCCGAGAGTTGGCCTCGTTGATGGCAGCCCGCAAACTGCTCAACCCGTCACTGTCAGCACTGATTCCATCGTTCGGATTGACATCCACCGAATCCACGTAGCTGTTGACGATGAAACCGCTTTCGACGGCCCCGATGTCAATGGTGGTGACTCCGTCGCCATCGCCATCAAACACCCTCGCAAATCCGCGTTGGTCCGTTGCAGGAGCGTTCGTGTTGTCGCCGGCATCCCGGGCCGGACTGCCGAATTGCAGACCGTGAGAGTTGGTGGGGCCACCGTTGAATTGAAGATCATACAGCGACGGATCAACGATTGCGGTGGGTGTACCGACAATGTCCGTCACGCCGAAACTCGCAACCAGGTTCGGGTCCGTCCCCACGTTGCCAATCAAGTTGTGACCGTCCGATTGGTAACCGGTACCAAACACATCATCACCGTTTGAGGTGCTGGTGTTTCTGGCGACGATCGAATTTCGCAGCGCGATGACATCCGGAACAACCGGGGCATTGGCGATCCCCCCGCCATCGATGGCAGAGTTTTCGTACACCGTGCTGTGGAACAACTCAAGCTCTCCATCGTTGGAGAGGCCGCCACCCGCAGTTGCCTGGTTGCCACTGAATGTCGTGTTCACGACGGTGGCCACACCGATGGAATCGTTGGCCAAACCACCACCGTCACCCATCGCCTCATTGCCGTACAGAAGGCTGGCAGCGACCGTCAGCCCGGATGCAGATGTGTTGTGTACTCCACCACCATCACCCGTGGCAACGTTTTCCGTCATTGAAGAAAATTCAATCGACACGACGCCCGAATCGACGTTGGAGAAGGCTCCACCATCGTCACCAGCCGTGTTTCCGATGAAATTGGTTTCCGTGGTCACAACCACACCGGACTCGTCGTTGTACACTCCGCCGCCGTCATTTGTGGCGTCGTTGTAACTGACCACCGAATTGGCCATATCCAGGTTTCGTGCCGTCGCGATCGCACCGCCGTCCCTCGATGTGTTGTGTGTCACCCCGGCATTCGAAATGGTCAACAGGCCATAGTTATTGATAGCCCCACCCCGTACGGGCGCTGAGTTGAGGGTCAGCGTGTCACTCAAAAGAGTGACATCACCGTTGGAGGTGTTGTAGATCGCTCCCCCGGTTGATGCCGCCGTATTACTAGAATAGATCGTTCGCCCACTGCTGACATTGCCGTCGTCGTTGTAGATCGCACCACCATCGCCGCTGGCAATATTTGCGGTGAACGTTGTGTTATCAATCGCGACATCCCCGGCCAACTCATTGAAAAGACCGGCACCGTCTTCACTCGTGTTCACGGAAAAACGACTGTTCTTGACAGTCAGATCCGCAGCGTCGTTGTTGTAGATTCCGCCTCCCTGACCAACCGCAGCGTTCCCAATCACGTCACTGTTGGTCAACACAACCTCACCGTCCAGGTCGTTGTAGACTCCGCCTCCATCATTCCCCGAAATGTTTTCGTTCACCTCAGAATTGCGGATCGTGAGAATGGCATTGTCATTGTTGTAGACACCACCACCATCGAACGCCTGGTTTTGCGTGACGACGGACGCGTCAAGCGTCGCATCACCGGCAGAAGTATTGAAAACCGCACCGCCGGCCGAGGCGGACAGGTTTCCGAACAGTCGGACACCCTGGGCAAGCAAGCTACCGCTATTGTAAATGGCACCCCCCTCGGAACTGCCCGTCACGGCCCCCCCGGTAACGGCCAAGTCACGCAACGTCGCCGAGACGCCGTCAAGTACCTGGAATGCCCGATCGATTCCATTCGCGTCGATGGTGGTCCCACCAACGGCGCCCACACCAACAATCGTCAGTCGGCCGGTGTCGTCGGTGATATCCAGATCGCCAGACCCATCCGATGATTCCCCTCGCTGCCACGTGTCGGTGGCATCCACGAGCATTGCGTTTCCGGGCAGATCCTGGATCGTGGCGTTGGCGTTCAGCGTCAAAACATAGACGCCATCAAACCCCGTCACCGTATTCAGGTTGATCGTGTATTGATCGGACGCCAATTGCGTCACGGTCACACCATTCAATGGAATGTTGATCGCACCGCTGCCCGAGTCCCGCGTCAACGAAAAATCGTCGAGCGTCACACCCGTCACAGGCTCACTGAAGTCCACGGTCACAAGCCCCACGTTCGTGATCCGCGGGTCCGGATCCACGTCGACAATATCTGCGGTCGGCGCCACAAGATCCTGGCCATTGACCCACTGGTCTGTAGCGTCCGTCGCCAGTGCATTGCCCGACAGATCGACGATCCCAGAGTTCGCGGCCGTCAGTGTCAGGACGTACGTCCCGTTCATCGCCGTCTGGCCACCGGAAAGGTCCAACGTGTACTGGCTGGGTGTCACTTGCACGACAGCCAAACCCGTCAAGGGAACATTGGATGCGCCGCCACCGCCGCCGAAATCGACTGTCAACGAAAAATCGCTCACATCCACGCCGGTCACCGGCTCGGTAAAATCAACAGTCACAAGGCCGGCAACCGATGCACGCGGATCCGGATCGACATCCACGATGTCCGCCGATGGTGCATACTCATCCGGCCCTGTCAGCCAGTCGTCAACGGCGTCCTCGGCAAGCGGGTTGCCGACAAGGTCGACAATCGAGCTCGCCGACGCGCTCAGCGTCAACGAGTACATTCCGTTGACGCCGGTCACTGTCGACAGGTCCAAGGTGTAGGTCGTGTTGTCGATTTCGTTGACCACAATCCCCGTCAACGGAACATTGACCGGCCCGGCCCCCACATCGCGAGTCAGGACAAAATCGGGCGCCCCATCAGACAGATCCACCCCAATCACATCCTCATCAAAATTCACGGTCACGACCCCAACGGCCGTATCCCGCGGATCAGGTGTCACGTCAACAATGTCGCCGGTAGGATTGACCGTATCTGGCTCAGTCATGGTCAACAGATACGTCTCGCCATCCAGCAGGATCGTGTTTTCTCCCGCCAGGGCATTGGCTTCCTGCAACGCCGCTCTCAGAGTTATTTGCTTACCAATGGCGAGAAGATCACCATCCACCAATCCATCACCCAATGGGGTGGTATCAGTCAGATCGTCGGTGGAATTGACGTAAAAGTTCCCAAACTCCACAGCACCGATATCGATGGTCGGCACGATGTCGAGATCGGGGCCATCCAGGATTCGAGGAGCCCCTCGCTGTTCACTCGCGATCTCGGACGGGAAGCCAGCATTATCCCCTCCATCAATTGCCACGCTGTTGATAAGCAACACGTGGGTTTGGGTCGCACCACCATTGTCGCTCAGGTTTGGATCCACTTCCGGGTCGAGGACATTGGCAGGATCCCCTACGAAATCGCCATTCACGTTGGGCTGTCCGGACACCGTCGATGCAGGAAATGAGACAGATGCGCCGGAGTTGTTACCAACCAGGTTGTTCCCCAGCGAATTGAATGTTCCGCTCACATCGGGGAAGTCCATCAGTGCGATGTTTTCTGCAATCAGCGTGTTCTGGACGGTTGTCACACCCGAGGTCGAGACTCCGCCACCGACATTGTCGACCGTATTGGCCGTCACCGTTGTGTTGACCAGCGAAATCGCTGCTTCGTTGTGAATCGCCCCACCATCCCGGCTTGCCGAGTTGTTCGAGAACGTCGTGTTGTACGCTGCCGCGTTTCCAAGGGAGATATTGACCAGCCCACCACCGTCCAGCGAACTGCTGTTCCCTGAAATCGTACTGTTGTAAATCGTCAATTCGCCAACATTCCGGATCCCACCACCATCACTGCCAGCGGTGTTGTTGGATATTGTCACTCGCTCCAACGAGACCGAGCCATCCGCATTGATACCGCCGCCGCTGTCTTCGGCCGCGTTGCCGGTCACGACGACGTCGACAAGCGTCAAGTCTCCGGCATTACGGATACCACCCCCGTCCTCGCTACCAACCACCGCCCCACCGGTGATCGTCATCCCACTGAGTTCGGCAACAACGCCACCAAACACCTGGAACACTCGCTCCAGCCCATCCGCATCAATGATGGTCTCGCCGACTCCGGCGCCAACAATCGTCAAGCCCTGGCGAACATCCAGATCACCAGTCAACGCATCGTCGTCACCCACGCCAGCAAGGCTCAGCGTGTACGTCCCCGCCGGCACCGAAATCGTGTCATGTCCCGGAAGCGCGTTGGCCTCCTGGATTGCAGCACGGAGCGTGATCTGCTTCCCGGGTGTCGCCAGATCCACGTCAATATTGCCGTCACCCAATGGCGTCGCATCCACAAGATCCGCGGTACTGTTGACCGCAATCACCGTATCGGTGACCCAAACATCCGAAGCATCCACTACGAGAGGATTGCCACCAAGATCGAACACGTCGGAGTTTTCAGCGGTCAACACCAGGCTGTACGTTCCGTTCACACCAGTGACATTTGACAAATCGAGCCGGTACTCCGCGGCTGTCACCGACGTGAGCGTCACGTCGCTCATATCCAACAGCAGTCCATCTCGTCGCAATGAGAAGTCATCGATGTCGAGCCCAGTCACGTCCAAGGGGGTCCCGGGACTGGTCGGGTCAGTAAATCGCACAGTGACATCACCCACTGCGGTGATTCGTGGATCTGGCGCCACATCGACTATGTCGGCGTTCGGCCCCGTATTTCCTTTCACCCACACGTCGGTGACATCGAAACCGAGGAGATTACCGGCGGCATCACCAATTCCACTTCCACTCGCCGTCAGTGTCAGTGAATAGGTGCCATCCACATCCGTCACCCCCGAGAGATCCAGGGCGTACCGGAAGGGTGCAATCTCCACGACCGTGGCCGAAGACAAATCCACGGACACCAGATCGCGGGTCAGGCTGAAATCGCCAACATCCACACCCGTGACATCTTCGGTAAATGTCACGGTCGCAAATTCCACCGCCGTGGTCCGCGGGTCCGGATCGACATCGAGTATGTCAGCTGTGGGCGCCGTTGTATCGACCGCTTCCATGAACCAGCTGTCCACCGGATCAGCGGGATTCATCGGATCCGCATGGGCCAACTGGTTCCCCGCCTCGTCGGCCACTCCACCGGGAACACCAAACGTCAAGGAGTAATTGCCGGGCACGTCGGTCACGTCGCGCAGGTCAACCGTGTATCGCTGCACATATGTGCCGTTGCCTTCGGGAACAACAGTCACTCCGGTCATCGGAATCACCGCCATGTCCAGGGTCAACGTCAAGTCATTGATGTCAACCGTTGTACTGTCGACCGGTTCACTGAAAATCAGGTTGACGATATCGGCATCAGTCGTCCTCGGATCCGGCGTGACGTCCAGGATGTCCAGGGTGGGCGACGTGCTGTCCATCACCCAACTGACTCTCGCGTCATTGGGCAGAGCGTTACCCGCGTCATCCACGATCCCGCTATCCGTGGCCACGAGCGTCAGCTCGTAAAGCCCCTCGGGAACCGTGACACCCGACAGGTCTATGGTCCACGTCGAACCAGCGCCTCCCACATTCACACCCACCAGGGACACAGCATCCCCATCACGCGTCAGGACGAAATCGTCCACATCCACTCCCGTCACCGACTCACTGAAATTCACAGTGAGTACGCCGGGGGTGGTATTTCTTGGTGTGACAACAGACGTGAACGCCGCGGACGGTGCCACGATGTTCGTATCCCACACAACCGTGTCGACCTGAATTCCGTTTCCGAACGCATCCCGTATCGGTGTGATCGGGTCAGTGTCCAACAGGGACAATTCATAAGTTCCCGCAGCACTGGTCTTAAGGTTCAAGTCGATTGTGTACTGGTCCGGCGCCACCTCTGTCACAACAAGGTCGTCCACGGGAACAATCACCG
>PBOG01000236.1 GCA_002724245.1 Planctomycetaceae bacterium | reverse complement strand
TTGCTGGCAGTCCTTGTCCTCAGCGTCCTTGTCCTCAGCGTCCTTGTCCTCAGCGTCCTTGTCCTCAGCGTCCTTGTCCTCAGCGTCGCGTTTCTTGTTCTCATCCTCATTCGGATCCGAGGTGTCGCGGTCTGATGCGGGCCGGCGCGGACGCGTTTCGGAACGCCCTCGACGCTCCCTGCCACCAAAGCCACCTCGCTCACGACCGCCGAAGCCACCTCGCTCCCTGCCACCAAAGCCACCTCGCTCACGACCGCCGAAACCACCTCGCTCCCTGCCACCAAAGCCACCTCGCTCACGACCGCCGAAACCACCTCGACCGAAACGCTGCGACATGCCCTCGGCTAGTTTCCGCAATTCGTCACGGTCTAGCTTTCCATCCTTATTCGCATCAAATTCAAGTGCGCGTTCCACAAACTGTTCTGGATCAGGCGGGCCACCGCCAAACCGACCACCAGGGCCACGTCGCCCTTCTTCAGGGCGTCCAAATCCACGACCACCCTCGGGAGCATCGAAGCCGCGTGGGCCGCGTCGTTCCCCGTCAGGTGGCCCGAATCCCCTTCCCTCTTCACGACCACCGGGCCGACCGCCGAAGCCACCGCGTTCACGACCACCAAAGCTTCCGCGGCCAGCGCGACGACTTGCTTCCGCCGCCATGTTTTTCAGCTCATTGCGATCTAATTTGCCATTCTCGTCGCGATCGTGTCTTTCCAGGATTCGCTGCATGCGTTCCGGCAGTTCTTCCTTGCTTAGTTGCCCATCTTTGTTGTCATCGAAGGACATTAGCCGTTGGATAAAACGTTCACCGTCATTTTCTGTATTGGGCGAGCCCTGGTCGCGCTCTGGACGCTGCGGGGGTGCATCTGCCTCTGCACGTCTGCGTCTTCGACCTTCGGGGCGTCCATTGTCGCGTCCTCGGCGCTCGCGTGGGATGGCCAGTTCGTCAGCACTCAAACGCCCATTTCCATCTCGGTCCAGTTTCTGTAACGTCTCTGTTGCCGCTGCTACTTCTTCTGGCGAGAGTTGACCGTCTCGGTTGGTGTCCAGAGACTGTAAGATCAAACTGGGGGGGCGTCTGTTGCGGTCGCTACCGCGACGCTCTCGATCCTGAGGGCGTTGGGCGAAGTTGACTGCCGTCAGCAGCCCGAGGAGGCTGAGTACACCGATTGTGGTAAAGGCTCGACGCATCTTCCTTCTCCTGAAATATGAGGTTCCAGATTTCATCATCGTAGTCTGATTGGCAAATCTGCCTAGTCCACAACGCCTTTGCTGCGTAGCCGGTAGTTGTTCGAACTACTCTGGTTTGGCTTGTGTGTGGCGGCCGGTTTCCGGAGACCATACCACGACCGGCATCCCTGAGCACGCCACTTTCGGGGGTCCGCAAGTTGTCGGTTGTCGCGAGTTTCAACCCGTGGGATGTCCAAAGGTTCCGTGCAGTGGCTTCTTTTTCCTGTCCAGTCGGCAATTTTTGCCGACTGAGCGGGAATGGCAATTTTTTACGGGCTGAAGGCGGCGTTGCCCGCCAGTAAATTCGTGCTGCGTTGGGTTCCTGATTGGGTATAATCACGGAGTTCCGATGTGAGAACCGGGTTGAATGGGATCGTTCGAGAAGGGCGGTCTTGCCATGACGACTGGTCGTTTCTGAGAGGAAGAACCTCCGATGAATCAAGAATCCAATCGCGACACGGGAGCGGACGCCGCCACCGATGTACCGCAGAGTAGTTTTGGTAACTATCTGCGAGAGCATATCGCGGCGACTCGTGGGTCAATCCTCTACGGGCTGCTGGTGTCGATCGTATTGTCGCCCCTGCTCAGTCTGTTACAGCCTCAAGGTTGGATCGTAAGTGTCGCGTTGGCAGTCCTGGGTGGCCTCGGGTTGCTATTCGGGGTTCTGTATTTATGTGGGCGTTTCTTCGCCTATTTTGTTGCTGGTCGCCGCTTGGCGTCCCCCGAAGAGACAAGTTTTTCACTCGCGGTTGCATTCACTCTGGCAGTTAGTTTGATCTGCCTTTCTACATCGGCGATTGTTGATGGGATGACGCCGCGTGGCTGGCTTGTGGCGGCGGCTCCGCCGCTCGGACAGGCCCAAAGCAGTTTGTTTAATATGTTGCCAGGTGAGAATCCGGTGGCTGATAGCGAGCCGGTTATTGCGCAGGCAGATGCGAACGCCGCGCTGGAGCCAGACGAGGAAACCAAGGCAGCGACGCCCGTTAACGGAGTTGCACCAGTACCCGAGAAGACTCCACCGGAAGATCCGCAGGATGAAGTAACTTCGGCGGTCTCCGGTTCGTCCACTGGTGATTCTGCTGCGTCGAGTTCGACGAATCCCTTTGAGGCGCCATCGGACACCGGTGCTGCGTCAGAGGCTGGAGAAGCAGCACCTGACGCAGTGACTGGGAAACCGGCTGACACGGAACCCGTAACCGATCCGAAGCCGGCGACACCCGTAGCTGCTCCGGAACCGACGACTCCTGCGGAATCAGAGTCCCGCAGACCAGCGAGGTCTGTTGATGCGTTCTCGGCGGCGAAACCTGCTGGTGAGGCAGTTGTCGCTGCGGCCGATACGGGGTCCAGGACGGAAGGCCGCGTTGTCTCTGAAGTACCGCGTTTTCATCGCGATGGAGAAAAATTGGTCGCTGTGAAGTTCAAATTGCCAGACGACGATCCGGAGGAACGGGAAAAGAAGAAGCAAGCGAAACGCAGTTACGGTGCACCAATTCGCCTTGCGGACCTGTATCAACCCGCAGCCCATGCTCAGTTAATGCGAGCAGGAGAATGCCTGCTGATTGAAGAGAGTCGTAGCCCGCGGGGCTTACGTGCCAGAGATCTGTTCTCGAATCGTGTCGTGCTGCTCCCCGCGAATACCGTTACAGCAATTCGGCCCGTGAAGGTTGTCAAAGAGGTTCCGTTTGCGCATCAAATGCGATTTTTGACGCACCAAATTCTTTCGGCAACACTCCCTCAGGCGGGACGGATTGTCCAGGTGAAAGGGGACGTCGCCGAGATTACCGTGGGTGTGGAGGACGGTCTGGAAGAAGGGGATGCGTTGGCTGCTTTTGAAATTCAATCCGATGGCACATTAAAACGCCGGGAAGCTGAGCTGGCTGTGAAATTTTTTGAGGAAACAGGATCCCAGGTCGATATCATTAACGGTGCCGATGTGGTGCAGAAGGATGACCTGGTTGTTGTGGTCGGAAAAGCGGCAACGAAAATCGTTGTGTTTCCTTTTCGCATGAGTTTTGAAGGGGTGGAACAGCAATTCAGTTTTCAGAGTAAAACGCTGCAGCGCCGGGCGCGAGGATTGAACGTGGCGCAGCGGAAACGTCTTATCGATTACTGCCATGATCGAGGTAAGGATTTTGCGGCCAAGATTCGTATGGCGATTGCGACACTTGGTGTGGACCATGCGGACGATAAGACCACCGATGACACGATGGAGCAGGGTTTTTCTGGGTCAGGTGGAGGCTGGAGCGCCCAAAAGGCATTTGTGCTCGGAGAGCTGTCCCAGTCGAACTATGCGGTGTTTGGCGATATTGAACCGCGTCGTGTCCCACCGCCCGCGGATTGTATCATCCGATTGTCGGTGATGGATCTGATCAATAATGAGCTGGTTCATGAGTCCAAGTTTACATTGAACATTCGGCAGCTCAATAATCTGAAACGCTGGAAACCATAAGTCTTGTTGTGGTTTCTGAAATGGTACTAGCGCGTGGTGTTAGCCCAGCGCAACAAAGACCTCGTTGGCTTCAACCTTCACCGGCAGTGAGTCGTGTTGCAACGTGGTGTTGATCTGGTGTTGGCCGGTTGTTACGTCGAATTGCCAGCCATGCCAGGGGCATGTGACGATGCAATTTGTCAAGGTTCCCTTGGCCAGTGGGCCGCCCTGGTGCGGGCAAATTCCGTCCAGGGCATGGAATGTTCCATCGAGGTTGAACAGCGCGATGATGCGATCGTTGGCGATGCATTCGATGGACTGGCCTGGCGGACAGTCGTCGACATGACTTATCCGTGTCCAATGATTCATGAGTTTATCCCCATCGCGAATCTGGTACCTGGTCGTGCCAGATTGTAACAGGCTCTGAACGAAGAACTTCGGTAGTCACGTTGGTGCTGAAAGGCTCTCGCGGGGACGAATGGGCTAAGCGGCCTGTCTGCGGGCACGGGACGATCGTGGTTTCCCTTTCCAGCGTCGATGTACCCACCAATACTGGTCGGGTGTTTCCCGGATCACTTGCTCCATTCGTTGATTGTACCATTGCGTCAGTGCCTGAATGTCGTTGAGTGAATCGGGCAGATCAGCGGGATCGACTTTACCTGAGCAACCTACCTCAAACTGCATGGGCTGTTGGGAACGTCGATTGTAGAGCACCATTTGAGGCGCGCCGCTGCTGAGAGTAAACAACGCGAGGGCTTTGTGGCATGAAGCTGGGCGTCCCATGAATTCGACCCAGCAACCACGAGATCCGGCATGCTGGTCTCCCAGAATGCCTAGCTTTTCTCCTCTTTCCAGGAGCTGGTTGACCATTTGGGCGCTGCCGTCTTTGGAGAGAATGTACTGGCCTTTGATCTGGCGAAATCGATTGACGTAGTCGTTCAGGAACCGGTTGTCCAGCGGGCGGGCAATGGTATAGGTCGGAAAGCCGAGTAAGCCTAGCACGAATCCTCCCAGCTCAAAATTACCGTAGTGACCGGTGACTAATATCAGTGGCCGCGGATCCAGCATCGAGTTGAGGAGTTGCGGCTGGTCTCGAAAGGTAAAAAAATTGCGGTAATTGGTGTCGTGGATTTTTCGTTCGGCCCGTGCGCTCTCACAGACCATCACGATGAGGTGCTCCCACATTCCCCTGCCGATACGAGCGCGGTCCAGGTCACTTGCTTGTGGGAACGCGTGAAGAAGGTTCTCTTCGATGACAGTCCTGCGAAATCGGAGAACACGCCACATCAGAAAGCTGAGTCCTTTGGACAAATCCACGCAGGACTCAAGGCTGATCATTTGGAGCCAGCAAATCACGATGCGTACCAGCAGGTATACGCACCAGTCGAGAAACCCTTTGAGCCGTATCAACGATTCCATCCTCAGTTACGCTCAGCAGCGATGCATCGTACGTCGCGGGTAGCGGGTGAACAAGGTCATTTTTCCACCAGCCTCGGATGCGATCAGTCAGTTTGTACGCGTCGCTCCCGGTTCCGGACGTCCCCAATCGAGCGCCAGCTGATTTTCGCTCCAGGCGGCCGCAGCCAAGACACGTTCGTCCTGCCCTGGTGCACCCACGAATTGAAGACTGCAGGGCATTCCCTGCGGATCTTTTCCTGCGGGAATACTGACGACTGGTAACCCGGCATAACTCCAGGGAGACTGAAAGCGGGCATCGCCCGTCGTCGTCAAATCAGGCGGTGCTATGGTGTTTGTTGCTGGCATTACCAGCACGGTATCCGTGTTGAGCTGTTGTCCCATTGTTTGTCGAAACAAGGCACGGTGTTCGAGGGCTGCAGCGAAGTCGACTGCCGGCATTGCCAGGCCCTCCGAGATCAGTTCTGTGATGCAGGGTGCGAACTCTCTGCTAGCGGCTTGGAACTCGTTGCCATGAACGTGCGCTGCCTCCGCTGCCATGATTCTGCGATGCATGCGATGCAGTTTCTGAAATGACTGAGGCAGGCGGAACGGGTTTTCTACGTCAATCGCTGCCTGCAGACGTGCAAAGGCAGGCTCGAGTGCGGCGGTTACGTTGGCCGCAGCTTCTTCCATGAAAACGTCTTCGACCTTGCGCAACAGTGGGACGGCGGCTGGTACTCGGGCACCTGTTGGTGCATGGCTTCCCTGTTTTAGAACGCGGAATAACAATGCCAGGTCCGAGACATACCTGGCGATTGGTCCCGGGTGATCGAGGGTTCGGCTGAGAGGTACCACTCCGGAAGTGTCAATGGCCTGGTACGTTGGTTTGAATCCCGCAACGCCACAATAACTGGCGGGGCGCACGATGGAGCCCCCCGTTTGAGTGCCAATAGCAGCCTGGCACATTTGAGCGGCGACTGCGGCAGCCGAACCACTGCTTGACCCTCCTGGGGTATGTTCCAGGTTCCATGGGTTTCGAGTGGGGGGCGGATCGAACCCGGCAAACTGGGTGGTTACTGTCTTGCCGAGAATAATCGCACCTGCACGCCGCAGGCTGGAGACCAAAGATGCGTCACGTGCGGCTACGTGTTGTGCGCGAGTGGGTGAGCCAGCTAAGGTCGGCATGCCAGCCACGTCAATAATGTCTTTGACACCCAGCGGGATTCCATGTAGTGGGCCTCGGATCTTGCCGCGGCGCGCCATTTGTTCCAGCCGGTCCGCTTCTGCCAATGCGGGTTGTTCATCTACCCTTACCCACGCCTGGAGTACCCCGTCATGCCGTCGTATCCGGTCGAGGCAAAACTCGACCAGGTGGCGAGGAGCGATCTTACCGCTGGCGACGCTTTTTACCGTTTGGTCAATTGACTCGAGTCTGTCTATCATGCCAGTGTGTCGTTTGTGCGTAACGCTGCCTGCTCGCAGGCGGGATATTTACGAGTGAGGTGCGGGTTATGCCAGCTCCCTGGGTTCGTCGCTGTGGGGTGAACTTGCTGGGGATTTGTGACCTCGCCAGATTAACATAGGGACTGGTATTTTGGACAGGACTCGATTTGCTCGTGACTTGGTGGACCCTTCTGCATTCATTGCCAGTAATGCGGTCGTCCTCGGAGATGTCACAATCGCGGCCCAGGCAAGTATCTGGTTTGGTGCGGTAGTGCGTGGCGATGCAGAGAGGATTTATGTCGGACGTGAAACCAACATTCAAGATCTTTGTGTATTGCATGCAGACCCGGGCTTTCCTTGTCTGATTGGAGCCGCAGTCACTGTAGGACATGCGGCGGTCGTGCATGGTGCTGAAGTCGAAGATGGAGTCATGATTGGTATGCGTTCCGTTGTGATGAATGGCGCATGTATTGGCACTGGATCTATTATCGGTGCAGGTGCGATTGTCCCGGAAGGCAAGCAAATTCCGCCAGGTAGCGTAGTGCTTGGTGTGCCTGGTCGTATTGTGCGCCAAGCCACCGCTGAGGATGCGTCACGCATCAAGGCGGCAGCTCGGCATTACGCAGAGCTGGGAGGCCAGTTTCGGGCGGATGTCAGCCAGGCATCTGCAGAAGAATGATTGATTTGTCAGGCGTGGCATGGAGGGGCACTGCGAAACGGTGCTACAGCAGCTGTGGGATAGGTTTCGCGCCTTCGACCCCCACAAGTTTGTGGTCCAGGCCAGCGTAGAAATACGTCAATCGATTGGGTTCGAGTCCCATTTTATGGAGGATGGTTGCGTGCAGATGCTTGACATGCAGCGGTTCGGTAATTGCCGCACTGCCGAGCTCATCGGTTTCTCCAATACTGGTTCCCCCTGGCACACCACCGCCCGCCATCCACATTGTGAATCCATAGGCATTATGGTCGCGGCCGGTACCCTTGGCATATTCGGCGGTTGGCTGGCGTCCAAATTCCCCGCCCCACACCACCAGGGTTTCGTCGAGTAGCCCTCGCCGCTTGAGGTCTTTCAGTAGGGCTGCAATGGGCTGATCGGTTTCCGCGGCATGCATATCGTGGTTGGTTTTCAAGTCAGCGTGGGCATCCCAGTTCGAGTCGCCATGGTTGCCGCCGGAGTAGACTTGTACAAACCGAACGCCGCGTTCCACGAGGCGACGGGCCAGCAGGCACTGGCGGGCCACGACCGCGGTCTTGGGTTGATCCAATCCGTACAACCGCCTGGTCTCGGCGGTTTCACTGGCCAAATCAACTGCTTCTGGCGCATGTTCCTGCATTTTGTAAGCCAGTTCATAACTGGCAATACGGGCCGAAAGATTGCTGTTTTCAATGCGTTGCAACCGGTGTTTTGTGTTGTATTCACGAAGTGTGTCGAGCAATTGTCGCTGCACCGCCACGGACATTCCCTGGGGAGGTGCCAGGTTCAGGATGGCGCTTCCCTTCGAACGCATGACCGTGGCCTGGTAAACCGCCGGCATATAACCACTGGACCAGTTCTTGGCGCCACTAATCGGTCCACCACGCGGATCCAACATGACGACGAATCCAGGCAGGTTTTGGTTAACAGTTCCCAACCCATAATTCACCCAGGAGCCGAGGCAGGGGCTACCGCTGATAATCTTTCCAGAGTTCATCATCAACATGGCCGACCCGTGGATGGGTGAGTCAGCGGTCATTGAATGCAGAAATGTGATGTCGTCCACACAAGTGGACAATTGGGGGAACAGATCGGAAACCCACTTGCCGCAATCGCCATATTGTTTGAAGTTCCAGCGAGGCTCGACGATTCTTCCCTGGTTGCGACGACCCCCACGGCCAAATGTCTTGACTGCGACAGTCTTGTTGTCCATTCCTTTCATGGTCGGTTTGTAGTCGAACGTATCGATATGACTGGGGCCGCCGTACATGAACAAAAAGATCACGCTCTTGGCTTGTGCCACACGATGGGGAAGGCGTGGGGCAAGTGGGTTTACAAATGGCGTTTTACCGTCCGCAGCGACCGACTGGCGTGACAGGAAGCCGTCTGCTCCCAGCATTCCTGCCAAGGCCGTGCCTGTAAATCCGCCGCCTGTTTGCCACAGGAACTCACGGCGCGTTCTGCCGCAGAAAGACTGTGGTGATGGCAAATTGTCACGATTCATGCCGGGCTCCTGGTGTCAGAAACGACAGGTGCGAGTTCCTGGTATCGGTCCGATTGGCAGTTGCCATTGGTTTTCAGCCATGTCCCACGCCTGTTTCTATTGAGGCATTGTTTCACAGCAGGTCTCGATATCCCAGAAATGCATCTGCAGTATGTTTCGTTGAGGTTTTTGTAGGCGTCAGTCCAGATAGACAAATTCGTTCATGTTTAATACCAGCAAGCAGAAATACTCCAGGGCCTTGTCCGCGGTGATTTCGTAGTGCCTTGTTAGCGTCTCCAGGAGCTGCACGCCCCGTTGGACTTCAGAGGCTTGGGGCGGACGTTGCAGGCCACGCCAAAGCGCCAGCTGAACTTGGTCTTCTGTCGGTTTGCCTTGCTTTCGCAGGGCCTCGGCAAATGTCGTGGCTTGGCTGTTCAGGAACTGACCATTCAAAGTTGCCAGGGCTTGCGTTGGTTGCGTGGTGCTAAAACGAATCGGACAGGAGTTATCGGTTTCGGCACCATCGAAGGCCGCGATGAGGGGGACAACCAGGGAACGCTTGGTGTGGATGTAAATACTTCGCCGGGACTGTTCTTCCGGGGTGGAAGGCCGCCAGTGGCTGCCGGGTACGGACTGTCCTGCCAGGACCTCCTGGTCGATGCGCGGGAAGATGCTTGGTCCGTACTTTTTCCGGTTCAGGTTGCCTGCGACCGAGAGGATGGTGTCGCGAATTTCTTCGGCGGACAGTCGTCGCATTTCGAACCGCCAGAGCAGGTGGTTGGCGGGGTCTTGCGCACGATGCGCGGGGTTGTCCTGGGATGACATTTGATAGGTTTGGGAGAGCAGGATTAGTTTGTGCAGACGTTTTAGGTGCCAATTTCCAGCGACAAGTTCTGAGGCCAGCCAGTCTAGAAGCTGTGGGTGAGTGGGACGGGAACCACTGTATCCAAAATCATTGGGGCTGCGGACGAGTCCGCGACCAAAGTGGTGCTGCCAGATTCGGTTGGCCATAACACGGGCTGTCAGTGGATTGTCTTTGCGGGTGATCCATCTCGCCAGTTCCAGACGTCTTCCACTGGTCTTCGCGTCCTTGCCCGTCGCGGGAATGGTTGGGTCTTCAAATGAGAGGACTTCGGGAAAACCAGGTTCCACCGCATCTCCGGGGGCGTGCGCGTTTCCACGCATCAAAACGTGCATTTGCCTTGGTTGATTGCCTATTTCCGTAATACATAAAGCCTGATCAAGAGCTGGTGGTTTGAACCGCTTTAACTTCTTTTGCTGCGCCTTGTAGTCGGAGTATTGTTCGAATTGTTCTTTCGTGATTTTCTTGCCGGTACGTCTTTTGACGATCTGAATCTTTAGGCCTTCATCTCGGAAGTTCTCTTTTTCAACCTCGGAGAAATCGTCGTACACCAGTTTCTCGAGGTCGCTGATTTGCTGGTTGACCTGTTGGACCTGCTTTTCGTGCGCGGCAATCGCTGCTTGTTGTTGTTTGCGTTGTTCGTCGCTGGCGATATCGCGCAGCGAAAACCGAGCAACAGTGTCGGCGCCACGAATGCCGTAGCGATTAATGCCCGAGAAGAATGCTGCGAAGCGGTAGTAATCTCGCTGCGGTACCGGGTCCAGCTTGTGGTCATGACACCGGGCACAGCCGATACGCAGACCCAGGAACACTTCGCTCGTTGTTCGTACGAGGTCGTCGATGTCTTCGTAGAGTTCTTGTTTGCGATCGACGGGTTCGTCTTGCCAGATTCCCAGTCGATGGTAGCCCGTTGCGATCAACTGGTCTGCCGTTCGGTCTGGCAATTCGTCGCCTGCCAGTTGTTCTAGAATGAACTGGTCGTACGGCATGTCCTGGTTGAATGCTCGGATGACGTAATCTCGAAAACGCCACACGTTCGGCTTGGGGCCGTCACGTTCGTAGCTGTTTGATTCAGCGTAACGTACGAGGTCGAGCCAGTGACGTGCCCAGCGTTCGCCGTAATGTTCTGACGCCAGAAGTTCATCAATGACTTTTTCGTATGCTTTCGCTGAAGGCGCTGCCAGAAAGCGACGGACCTGCTCAGGTGACGGAGGGAGCCCGGTCAGGTCGTAATAGATCCGACGCAGCAGCGTTGCGGGATCGGCGGGTGGTGCCGGTGTGAGACCGGCGGATTCGAGTTGAGCCAGGATAAAACGGTCGATGGGGTTTCCAGACCAGGGCTCCAGAGTAACCGCGGGGAGGGCCGGACGCTGCACCGGCTGGAAGGACCAGAATTGCCGCGCTAGCGCGTCGACGGGTGGTGAATCAGTTTGTACGCTGGCCGCGTCAATGGCGTCCTGATCCCAGGCGAGGCCTTTGCTTAACCAGCGTCGCAGGATCGCGATTTCTTTCGCCGGCAGCTTTCCAGCAGGTGGCATTTCCAATTCCTGGTAATTGACCGCGTTCCAGAGCAGGCCTTCCTGGAAATGTTCCAGGTTCACGCTCGGACCACTCTCGCCCCCTTTCAGGACCCCTGGTCGGTTGTTTAGCCTCAGCCCACCTTGCACTTGTTTTCCGCCATGGCATTTGAAGCAGCGTTGTGCCAGCAGCGGCACAACCTCTTGGCGGAAGAAGGCCTGCTCAGGTTCGGGTGGAGCTGCACTGAGTTTCACAGCGCAGCAGCAGATCAGCAGGGTGAAGAGTAACGAACGTCTCGAGCTGCAAAGAGATACGGTCACGGGTGGCTCTATCCGAAAGAATGCTGGGTGTGTCGCAGGCGGTCATGGGCTTCCAAGGACTACTCGGAACGGATGTTGAGGACCGCCGTCTTGTCTATTATAGGCCGGCTGGGGTGATTTGTCCCGGTGATCCGGTGGTCAGCTGGCGATCGGGGACCGGGTATCCCACGGCTGCAGGAGTGCGGTGTGGAAGTCTGCCTTGCTGCTGCAAGACTACGCTAGATGTTTTCCTCAGCGTACACCAGGCTACCGTGTACGTAGCTGCGAATGATTTTTGATTCTGGGTCAAATAGCAGTTCGTGTGGGTCTTTGGCGGTACGGTCGGGTAGGCGGACGACGGCCAGATTTGCCAGCATGCCGGGTTGCAGGATGCCCATGTCATGGTGCCGTCCAAGAGCACGAGCGCCATGACTGGTTCCCATTTTCAGCACCTGTTGTGGAGAGGGGCTGGAAAGTCGTCCGAGCAGAAAACGCATTTCTGCGAGCAGGTTGAGGTCAGGATTGGAAGCACGGGAATCCGTGCCCAGGGCGAGTGGGATTCCACGCGTCAGGACCGCATCCCAGGGATAACTTGTGTGTTGAAAGAAGGCGTGCGTACGGGGGCAGTAGATGATCGAGGTATGGTCTCGATGTTGCGCGAGAAGATCGAGTTCTCGCTGGTTCAGGTAGTTGCCGTGGATGACTAACAGACGTGGGGTGTTTACCAGACGCAGAAGATAGTCGTAAGGGGAGCGTCCTGGCCTTGTTGTGCCGGGGTCCCAGGCGCCGAGTCGATCCAGCATCGCGGCAAAATCGCCGCCACCAGTACGAAGTAATTCGAGCTCTTCCGGTGACTCCGCGAGGTGCATGGCAACGGGATTGTTTGACTTTCTGGCCAGGTCGCAAAGCGACTCGAGCAAATCAATGGCTACCGTGTAGGGGGCATGCGGACTGAGGCCCGCATGCCGCGTCCCTGTCGTTGGCCGCTGGGACTGTGGTGGCCATCGTGTGGGAAATTCTGCGATCCACTGCCTGGCGGAACTCAGACTGTCCTGGCAACGTTCCGGTGACAGCCCGATCTGTTCGCGAAAGAGTGTGCAGCTGGCTGGTGATTCTGGAAAAGCGGTTGTAGCCCAGTCCGTTGTGCAGATTTCTCCCAGGGCAGTGATTCCGTATCGCAGAGATTCGCACAACCCCTGGCGCACGGCGTGATCAGGCGGCACGGGGGTAGCCGATTCGTTGGTCAAGGCTCGTCGCCAGCAGACAACGTGTTCGATCCATTCCGGGAGGGGCATGCCCGGTGCACCGAGCGGTGCTGCAAGCGAACTGAATTCGAGGTGCGTGTGCGCATTGATCAGGCCAGGGAGGATGGCTACGTTACCCAGATCCTGAGCATCTGCGTTCGTTGTTTTCCGGTCAAGGGAGGTGATCTTCCCGCCCTGCATGGTGATCGCCCCTCGTTCGATCACCGACCCATTGACCGGAAACAGAAAGCGGGCTGCCAGGGTTTGGGGTGAAAACGCGTCCATGTTAAAACTCCGGCACAATCGGTAGGGGCTATTTGTCGTGGTGCTGGCGAGGGAAACGCGTGTAACGTCCATGTTCAGCGGTGGCTGCCGTAGAACCGCTTGGTTGTTGCTTCATGGTGCCAGGATTTCCGTTGTGCAGCAAAGGGTGGGGTAAAGGGGGGCGGATGGAATAGGGAGTGTACGAAGAAGACTGACCAATGAGATACCGTTTGAAACCGGTCGTGCTGGTGCGTTCGACCCGGTGGAAGAGGAGAGGCAAGTCTGGTTTGGGGGAAGTGACAGCAGGGTGTAGACTGCCATATCTTGCTGGTGGGTAAGAAATTCAACGGCTTCTGGGCCGGATTTTCCTGTGGGTATGGAAAGGAGTGTGGCGGTTTGGCATTAAACAGTGGCAGCGGACCTCTATTTTCCAACCCGGATTGTGATGTGGCTCGGGAACGATTTGGCCACAAGTCGAAAGGCATGGCCGATAAACGTCGGTCGGTAGCCGACGCGGTCCGTGAGTTGATTGACGATGGAGATTATCTGGCGACTGGTGGATTCGGGGGCAATCGGATAGCCACGGCTGTAATCCATGAAATTGTCCGTCAGAAAAAACAGGGACTGGGATTAGCGGGGCACACCACGACGCACGATTTTCAGGTGCTTTGTAGCGGGAATTTGACAGGTCGGGGCCAGTTGTTGAATCGTGTCGACGCGGCATACATCATCGGGCTGGAAGCTCGAGGACTCTCTCCGCATGCACGTCGCGTGATGGAGAGTGGGGAAGTCAAAATCTGCGAATGGACTAATTATACGCTGGCTTTACGATTCCAAGCGGCCTCCATGGGGGTTCCTTTTTTGCCCGTCCGTAGTGTTGCAGGCACGGATACGTTCCAGCACAGTGCGGCACGGGCAGTCGAGTGCCCGTTCACCGGACAGTTGCTGACAGCGGTCCCTGCCCTGTTTCCCGATGTGGCAGCGATTCATGTCCACCAGGCTGACCGTTATGGAAACTGCCGGATTCGCGGCACTTCTGTGAGTGACTGGTTTGTTGCACGGGCAGCGCATAAGGTCATCGTCACGTGCGAAGAGCTGGTTGAAGAGGATGTTATTCGTGAGGATCCGACATCAACGGTGATTCCCTTTTATTGTGTTGACGCGGTCTGCGAGGTTCCTGGAGGTAGCTATCCAGGCAATATGCCCTACGCGTATTTTTCAGACGAAGAGCATTTGCGTGCCTGGTTGGACGCTGAGCGTGAACCAGGAAGTCACGAGGAATGGCTATCCAGGTACCTGTTTGAGGTCGACAGTTTTGACGAGTATCTGGAGAAGTGCGGTGGACGGAAACGCCTTCAGGAGCTCCGGCAGGAAGAACTACTGGACGTGTGAAGAAGGCGGTCAAGAGTGGTGCTGTTCAGCCTGTTTGTCACGCACTGCGTAGCGCGATACGGTTTAATTGGTTCCCGACTCGTCAAAGCCGAAGCGCGCAGGCTCTCGGTAATCGACCGCTTTGCGGGCGTTTTGCGATTGCTGCTCTTGAAGTGAGCGGAAACCACGGATGCGACCGCGAGGAGTTGCACTACGGACATCCACTGGGCTTCGAGTTTGATCCTTGGCTTGATTGCCGGCTGCGTCTCGTGCTTCGATTTGAATGTGGACCTGGCGGGCGATGGTGGCGGGCGGGCGCCAGGCATATTCCGAGACGTTTTGCAGCCCCTCGGCAATGATCGTCCATGGGCCATTGGCGGATTCTGCGACACGCAGTGTGATGGGGCGTTCTGACAGGTGGCGATCTGAAGCATCCCATTGAATCACCAGGTGCCCCGCCCGGGCGCCTTTCCCTGTTTGAACCGCGAGTAGCTTTACTTCGGGTGGCGTGTGGTCAACGGTGACCCATACATCTGCCTCTGCACCTGAGCTGGGGGTGTTGCCAGCGATCCCGTTGCGGCCGACGATAACGATGCGGAATCCGTAGGTACCCGGGTCATTGACCTCGACCTCAAGCGGACTTCGACGGTCTGCATCGTGTCCCCATTTCTGCCAGCTTCGGCCCTGATCTGTAGTTGCCCACAACTCGACCTGAGATACGTTGGCCAGTGCGATGGCGTCGATGTCATAGTCGAGTTGGAATCGACGCGAGTGCGTCATGTAAGGTCGCCGGGAAGTGTCAGTTGATGACTCTGAGGCTCGCGGCGTATGGGAGTTTTCTGGATGCTGGTTAGGGTGTTGGGTGGCAAGTGAACCGGGGCGGTAGCCTGTACGGTTGGTGGCTGCCTGCGGCCGAGGACGCGCCGGGCTGGCCGTCTGCGTTGGGGATGAAGCTGAGGGCTGCCATGTGCTGTTGCGATTTGGATAGGAACGGTCGACGGTGGCCGGCTCCCAATTCTGGTTGCCCGCTGCATTTGGTTTGCGTTCAGTGCGAGGGTCGGCGGATTGGTTGCGTTGTTCGCTGTTGGGTTGGTAGGACGTGTCGGGGTCGGTTTCCCAGCTACGTGTCCCGGTTGACTTGGGCGTGGGACTGGGCAGGGTTTCTGCGGATTGGTTGCGTCGTTCGCCGTTGGGTTGAAAGGACGTGTCCGGGTCTGTTTCCCAGCTGCGTGTCCCGGTTGACTTGGGCGTGGGACTCGGCAGGGTCTCTGCGGATTCATTGCGTCGTTCACTGTCGCGTTG
>PBOG01000235.1 GCA_002724245.1 Planctomycetaceae bacterium | reverse complement strand
TTCAAGCAGACCGACTTCTGGCCCAAGGCGTTTACCGTGCTGGTCTTGTTGACCGGTATGTTTGTCGCCTTGTACGTGATTAACACGGGCGTCAAACCGGTGACCGCCATTGTCTTTGCCCAGGCGCTGACCGTGATCGCCTCGCCCTTGATGGCGGGTGCCCTGCTGTGGCTTTGTAATCGCCGCGATTTGCTGGGTGATCAGACCAACGGGCCGATCGTCAACCTGCTGGGGGGACTCGGCTTTCTGCTGCTGCTGGCGATGGCCGGCTATACCCTGGTTTACAAAGTTGTTCCGGGAATTCAGGGCTTGTTTGGTGGGGCGTGAGGTGTTTTTCAGCGGCGCGACTGGAGCGACCGAGCGCGATGTCTTCAGGGAGCATGTAACGCAGTGGATGTGACCAATATTGAGCGCGTACCCGCGTTCACCACCAAGGACGGCTCAGAGATTCGTGAGTTACTGTCGCATCGCAACTCGTTGATCCGGCAGCAGAGCCTGGCCGAGGCACGACTGCTAGCAGGGGCCTCAACCACCCCCCATTACCATCCCCAGACCGAAGAAATTTATTACATTCTCAGCGGCTGCGGCCGGATGCAGATCGGCCCGCAATCGCAGGAGGTCGGTCCGGGTGACGCCATTGCGATTCCTCCCGGCGCGGTCCACCAGATCACCAACCCGGGTCCTGAGCGGCTGACGTTTCTCTGCTGCTGCGCCCCCGCTTATGAGGATGGAGATACGGTGCTCGTGGAGGGAGATACCTGGACGACGCTGGCGGAGGGGGCGGTCTGAGACACGGTCCTCTTGAGACACGGTCCTCTTGAGACACGGTCCGGGAAATTGCAGTTTCCGCGCGGGCCCCTTGTTGACGCGTTCCAGAGTGTCGCAGACGATAGTTGGCCACGGGGGCTGGCCTTTGGTGTGTTATCCGGGAGTTCGTCTTGGCATACCTGGGGGCTTTTGATACTGTTCGCTGCGACGGCATCTAGTCAGCTGGGGACGATGCTGCAGCAGATTGGCCAGCACCGGGAGGGAATCCGGTATGAGTACGCAAGAGCAACAGGACGTTTGCGTTCACATTCGTTGGATGATCCGACGTGATATGGCGGGCGTACTGGAAATTGAAAAACTCGGTTTCGAGTTTTCCTGGTCCGAAGAGGACTTTGTACGTTGCCTCCGGCAGCGCAACTGTATTGGCATGGTCTGCGAGTATGAGGAGCGCGTCGTCGGTTTCATGATCTACGAGCTCCACAAGAACCGCATTCACGTTTTGAACTTCGCGGTTCATCCAGATTTCTCGCGCCGCGGTGTCGGTCGCCAGATGATGGACAAGCTGATTGGCAAGCTTTCTTCGCAGCGGCGCAATCGAATTATGCTGGAAGTGCGCGAGACCAACCTGTCTGCCCAGCTGTTTTTCCGGTCGATGGGATTTCGGGCGATTTCGGTATTGCGGGACTATTACGACGATGCGATCGAAGATGCGTATCTGATGCAGTATCGCTTTCAGGCGACCATCGTGGACACCCAGCTGCCGGTCAACCGGATCTCACGGCTGGCTGGTTAGCGCTGCACTACTGATATTCCTGATCGTTGCAAACCGGCGGGTTCCCAAACCGAATCTGTGCGGGTTAGGCTTTCTTTGGGGGCTGCACGCCTCGCCGGTCGGGATTCTCCCAGGAACCGTTTATGTGCTGGTGGGAGGGGCCCTGCGCCGCCGCTTTCGAGCACGCGAGGCGGCTGGTACAATAGCACCCGGCAGTTTTTTTCCTCTGTTGCTACCGGTGCGATGATCGCCCTGACGAATGATGTGATCGACAGCAGCGAAGTTTTGCGCGCGGCGAGTTCGACGCGCGCAGGTGCAGTTGTGCTGTTTATGGGAACCACCAGGGAACTGACTGATGGGCGTCGTACCGCGTCGCTCGACTACGAGTGTTACCCAGAGATGGCAGAGGTCAAACTGGCGGAACTGGAGGCCGAGGTCCGGCAACGCTGGCCAGTTGAGGAATGTGTCATTGTGCACCGGGTTGGCCATTTGGAACTGGGTGAAGCGAGTGTCGTCCTGGCGGTCAGTACACCGCATCGCAAAGATGCCTTTGCCGCAGGTCAGTGGTTGATTGATCGACTCAAAGAGTCGGTGCCGATCTGGAAACAGGAGAACTGGGCTGATGGTACTAGTGAGTGGGTCCATCCGGGACTCACCACGCCTGCGGCCGGGACCGAGTCTTCCTGAGTCGGGATGGAGTCTTCCTTAAGTATGGTGTCTTCCTTGAGTCCTGTGGTTGCATAGGCATCAAGGCGGACATGGTAGGCCGTCACACAGAGGCGATTGGTAGTGAGTTCCGTTATGTCGCGTAGTCCAATACCGCTGGTTGATTCGCTGGGGCGCCGCCACAACAACCTGCGCATTAGCGTGACCGACCGCTGCAACATCCGTTGTTTTTATTGCATGCCGGAACAGGTTCAATTCTTGCCGCGGGCGGAATTGCTGACGTTTGAAGAAATTGTCCGCTTCGTCCGCGCTGCCGCCGCGTTGGGTGTCAATAAACTGCGCCTGACGGGAGGAGAGCCACTGGTGCGGGCGCATCTGTCGGAATTGATTCGACAACTGGCCGACATCCCAGAAATCAACGACATCGCCTTGACCACCAACGGGGTGTTGCTGGCGGAACAAGCGGCCGATCTCAAGGAAGCTGGTTTGCAGCGTTTGAACATCAGCCTCGACGGACTTCGTGAAGAGACTTTTCAACGGATTGCGCGGCGCGAGGGACTCCAGCGCGTGCTCGAAGGTATTCAGGTGGCCCAGCAGTTGGGATTCGAGAAGATCCGACTCAATGCTGTGGCGATCGCGGGGATTACCGAAGAGGAGATTGTGCCGTTGGGTGAGTTTGCCCGTCATCAGCAGCTTGAATTGCGGTTCATCGAGTTTATGCCGCTGGATGCAGAAGGGAACTGGCAGCAGGATCAAGTGCTCAGTGGTGCTACCATTCGGGGTTGCCTGGAAAAGGAATTCGGTGCACTCGTTCCCGCCAATCGCAAAGATGCCAGTCAGCCGGCGGTGGATTACGTGTTTGCCGATGGCGGTGGCAGAATTGGTTTCATCAACCCGGTGACGCAACCGTTTTGTTCAGATTGCAATCGGCTGCGGATTACGGCCGAAGGAAAAATTCGCAATTGCTTGTTTTCTACGACGGAGTGGGATGCACGGGAGGTGATTCGCCGAGGTGGCGAAGATCATGAACTCGAAGCCTTGCTGCGGGATTGTATTGCCGCCAAGAAACCGGGTCACGGCATCGATTCGGATGAGTTTGTACGTCCTCAGAGGGCGATGTACGAAATCGGTGGTTAGCCAAGACCACGACCTGGCGTTGGACCAGCGTCTCTGTTTGTTCCTGTCTGTTTTGCCGCCTGTGGGATTGGACCGCTCGTGCCAGAATTACCCGAAGTGGAGACGATGCGGCGTGGCGTGGCAGTGGTGACCGGTTCGACCATTGAGATGGTCCAGTTGGTTCCCTGCGACTGCAAGCCGATTCGTGTCGAGCCGAAAATCAAGACATTTCAGCGCCGGGCAGTGGGCAAACGGATTCACGAGGTGGGCCGTGTGGGAAAACGGGTCCTGTTACAGCTGGATAGTGGGGATTCGATTGTATTTGAACCCCGGATGACCGGTCTGGTGCTGGTTACGGATCCTCCGAATGTCGATCATTTACGCTTTCGAGTTGCGCTCTCAGGAGGGCGTGTGCGCGAGTTGTGGTATTGGGATCGGCGCGGCTTGGGATCCGTTCGTTTGCTTTCTCCGCGGCAGTTGGAGGAACAGTTTGGTCCACACAAACTGGGTCCGGACGCACTGCTGATTGAATGCGAGTCGTTACGTGAGCGGCTCAAGCAGAGTCGTCGGGCCATCAAAGTCGCCTTGCTCGACCAGCGGATTGTGGCAGGTATCGGCAACTTGTACGCTTCGGAGATTCTGCACCTGGCGGGGATCCATCCGGCGCAGGGATGTCACCGGTTGACGCGGCAGCAATGGCAGGCAATTCATGCGGCCATCGGCGAGATTTTGCACACTGCCATTCGTTATGAGGGTTCGACACTGTCTGACGGGACCTATCGCAACGCCTTGAATCAGTCCGGCGGCTACCAGAATGAACACCGCGTCTACGACCGTGCTGGAGACACCTGTCCACGCTGTGCCCAGGCCACAATTCGGCGGATTGTCCAGGCGCAGCGGTCGACGTTCTTTTGTCCCCATTGCCAGTCTCGACGTGCGCGGCGCGGCTAGTCTGGACGTTCGCTGTGAAGCAGTTCGCCGAGGTCTGGCTGACATGCGCTACAGCAGACGCACATCGGCTGACAGGAGACGCCTGCATTTGGGCCGCGCTGTTCTAACGCCGCGCTCGGCTGTGCAAGAGAGGCAATTCGGCGCCGTCTTGCTGGCTACTGGCCACACATTGCTGGATGAAGTACATCCCCTCCAACCCATCGTTGACGTTCGGGTAGACCGAGTTGACGCCGTCAAATTCCTGGTTGCTGGCACGCAGAACAATGTCGTCGTAGGCGGACCGGTAGACGTTGGCAAAGGCTTCAAAGAAAGCTTCCGGATGACCGCTCGGTAGTCGGCAGGCCGCCTGGCCGGCCGCATTCATGAAGGGGGCGTTGGGATCGCGGGTGTAGAGCTGGTGGGGATGCCCGTTGCGACGGAACATCATCTTATTGGGTTCTTCCTGGTTCCATTCCAAGGCACCCAATGTACCGTCGATCTCAATGGTGATCTCGTTTTCTCGTCCGTGGCTGATTTGCGATGCCGTCACGGTTCCCAAGGCCCCGTTCTGATACTGGACAATCGCCGTGCCGTAGTCATCTAATTGTCTGCCCGTTTCGAACGTCTTGAGGTGGCAACGCACCGTCTCGGGCAGCAAACCTGTCATGTAACGGCCCAGATTGTATGCGTGCGTGCCAATATCCCCCCAGCATCCGGCGGCACCACTGCGTGCGGGGTCGGTGCGCCAAGTGGCTTGTTTCTGATCATCCGTTTCGATCCGTGTCCGCAACCAGCCCTGCACATAACGCGCCCGAATTGCATTGATCTCACCGAGTTCGCCGTCCAGGATCATCTGCCGCGCCTGACGCACGAGGGGGTAGCCGGTGTAATTGTGCGTGACGGCAAACACAACTCCTGAGGCGTCGACCGCCGCGGCCAGAGCTTCGGCCTGCGGCAGGTCGAAGGTCATCGGTTTATCACACATCACATTGAAACCCGCGTCCACGGCCTGCTTAGCGATATCAAAGTGGGTGTGGTTGGGTGTCGCCACACTGACAAAATCGATCCGTTCGTCGGCTGGGAGCTGGGACTCACTTTCAATCAGCTCTTGATAGCTGGTGTAGGCCCGTGCATCGCAAATGTCGTAATCGGGGGCAGAAGCTTTGGCTTTGACCGGGTCGGAGGAAAGCGCGCCGGCAACCAGGTCCGCGCGATTGTCAAGCACGGCAGCCGTGGCGTGTACCCGCCCAATAAAAGACCCCTGACCACCGCCCACGAGGGCCATGCGCAATTTGCGATTCAGTTCACCATTGGTTGCCATGCTAATGCGCTCCCTCATCGAAGTGTCGTAGCAGTGGGAAATCTAGTCACGCTTGCTGTCGATTTGTTGTAACAAATCGTAGGCGACTGGCCAGATGGAGTGCCAGAATTGCCCGCCTGCAGGTCGACTGGTAGTTCGTTGTGGAACCCGATAGAATTAAGTTAAGCCAGTCGTGGCGAATGGATCAGCGGTGATCAAAGCGTAAGGAGACTGCCATGTGGAGTGCACTGAGAAGAAAGTCCTGGACTGGATTTGCTGGTGGTCTGGGTATTGGTCTGGTGCTCGGTTTGGGAATGTTGTTGGGTGCCTGGGCGACGCACGACGGGCAAACACCACAACTGATTCTGCCCCAGAACCTGCAGGCGACAGCCACTCATGGATCCGAAAACTTCGCGATTGCCACGGGCAGAGTCAGCGAAGATACAGAGGGAATTTTCTTTCTCGAATTCTTGACGGGTGAGTTGACCTGTTCGGTGATCTATCCCCGTACTGGCAATTTTGGTGCCCAATTCCGTACCAATGTCACGCGTGACTTGGGCGCCCAGCGCCGGCGCAATCCCAACTATATTATGGTGACGGGGGAATCGATGGTGAGTACCGGCAACGTCGGTGCCATCCGCCCTTCACCCTGCGTGGTCTATGTGGTTGACACGAACTCGGGCGGCTTTGCCTGCTATCGGGTTCCCTGGAACAGGCAACTTGCCAACAGTGGACAACCGCAGCAGGGAGCGATCCGGCTGATTAACAAAGGGGTGGCCAGCAAACTCGGAGCGCAACGCGTCGGTAGCCCGGATCGCAAGAAGAAAAAGCAGTAGAAAACCGGAAACCGCGCAGGCATGATTTGTTTGCTGTGGTAGCGGGGGATGATCACTTCGGTGGTGCGCGATGTGCTACTCGTAGCGGCCGCTGCACGAAAACTGGGCCGCTGCACGAAACAACTGGGATGGTTCGAGCCTGCGCCGCTGGATTCTGCGCCGGAATTTGTGTGGGCGGAGCCGTTGCTCTGGAGGCCTTTGTACGGTGATCGTGATCTGTAATGGTGAGCCGCGGGACACCGTTTCTGGTGTGACGCTGTCCACGCTAATGGAAGAACTGGGTGTCGGCGATCCGCATGTGGCGGTTGAAGTCAACCAGGAAGTAGTGCCCCGTGGAGAACACGCTACGTTTGTGTTGTCTGACGGTGATCGATTAGAAGTGGTCAAATTGGTCGGAGGAGGCTAAGCCACGATGGTCACGGAAGTATCCGAACGTGCTCAAGCAGAGGAAGATCTGCTCCGCTTGGGTGATCATGAGTTCCAGGGCCGGTTAATTGTCGGTACCGGCAAATACGAGTCCTTTGACATCATGCGTGACTCGTTAGAAGCGTCGGGTGCAGAGTGTGTGACCGTAGCAGTCCGTCGTGAGAAGTTGTACACCGACGGAAAGCAACAGAACATCCTGGATTACATTGATCCTGATCGTTACATTTTGCTACCCAATACGGCCGGGTGTTACACTGCGGCCGATGCTGTGCGCACGGCTCGCTTGGGGCGAGAAATCCTGCTGGCATTGGATAACCCGGGTGCCAACTGGGTCAAGTTGGAAGTGCTTGGCGACAGCAAGACATTGTTGCCCGATCCGGTGGCCACGCTGGAAGCGACCGAGCGCCTGGTTGCCGATGGTTTTCAAGTGCTGTGCTACAGCAGCGATGATCCTATCCTGGCTCGTCGTTTGAAAGCAGCTGGCGCGACCAGTGTGATGCCGGCGGGAAGTCCGATCGGATCGGGGCAAGGCATCTTGAACCCCAACAATTTGCGCATTTGTCTGGAGTACTTGAAAGACGGAGATCCCGACTATCCGGTGATTGTTGATGCAGGTGTCGGTACGGCCAGTGATGTCGCCGTGGCGATGGAATTGGGCGCCGACGGTGTGTTATTGAATACGGCGATCGCGCACGCCCGTAAACCGGTGGCGATGTCACACGCGATGCGTCTGGCTGCCCAGGCGGGCAGGCTTGCTTTTCTAGCGGGTCGTATGCCGCGGCGGCTCTACGCCTCGGCTAGTAGCCCGCGCGATGGTGTGATCGCGTCGCGTCCCTGGTAGTTAGCTTCAGCTGGTCAACGCCGGGCTGGCCGGGCCCGCGTGACGGTCCCTAGCGTGACGGTCCCTAGCGTGACGGTCCCTAGCGTGACAGTCCCTAGCGTGACAGTCCCTAGCGTGACAGTCCCTAGCGTGACGGAATCTGGACCACCTGCTGGCAGTGCGGGCAGCGTCCTTTCTTGCCGGCCGCCGCCGCGG
>PBOG01000234.1 GCA_002724245.1 Planctomycetaceae bacterium | reverse complement strand
TTCATCGAGGCGACCGTCAATCTGCAAAGGCTGCTCGACATGGCGGCAAAGATAACCGCGTGGCGTGATCGGCCGCATCTTTTTCCAGTCATCAATCGAATCTGCCACGACGTCGTGATGGTGAACAAACACTCCCAACATCAGTACCAGAAAACAAATCCACCGCGGCCGGTTTTCCCGCCGCACCGATGACAAACAAATACCCATCATGGCCTCAATTCCTGGGTTGTCGACAACACCTCGGCAGCTTCGGAGTCGTTCTCACTGCAGGCAGTCCAGAGGACGTAAAACGTCACTAGTGTAACATCCGGGCGAAAGCCCGTTTGCAAAGGTCCGGCAAGAATACTACACGCTCCCCGCTGGAGGCTAGCCAACGTCACGTGATGTGCGTCCGCGTCCCTCCACGGTTGACGGCACGAGATTTGAACGCAATAGCGTAATCAACCATGCGGCTCACCGCCCCATCCCGTGGCTTTTGGGCTACGATACGGCACCTGTTCTGCGTAGAATAAGCATAAGATGAATACACCCACTGGGGTGCACCGACACACCATCGGCGCTATGGATGTCACCTGTTCCCACAGCTCGAAAACACGACTGACCACCGATGAAGTTACCGATTGTTCTATCTGTCACTGGACTCGTCGTTGTCGCAGGTGCAGGGTTGGCCTACAAGCCAGCTGCCGAATACTGGAAAAATCGCAACCGGGTCGAATGGGAAACGGCGGAAGTTTCGCGAGGAGACATCCTGGCCGTCGTTAATTCAACGGGTACGATTCGCCCAGTACTTTCCGTCACTGTCGGTGCGCAAGTCTCAGGCCCGATTAAACGACTGAATGTCGAATTCAATCAGGAAGTCAAAGAAGGCGAGGAGCTCGCCCGCATCGATCCGCGACTGTACGACGCCGCCGTCAAAAACAGTTCAGCCGCATTGGCTACCAGTAAAGCCCGGATCAAACAGATCCGTGCACAGCTTCAACAGGCGACCAATGCGGAACAGCGCGGGCTCAAGCTCCGCAGTGAAAAGGAGACGTTTGTTTCCGACACTGAAATGGACCAGTTGCGTTTTACACGGCAAGGACTTGAAGCTGAGCTTGAAGTCGGGCTGGCTCAGGTTCAGCAAGCAGAAGCCTCTCTCGAACAGGCAGAAACCAATCTCGAATTTACGATCATCCGGGCACCGCGTGATGGTGTCATTATCGATCGAAAAATTGAACACGGCCAAACCTTGGCCGCTCAATTCCAGGCCCCTGAGCTATTCGTCTTGGCGCCAGATCTGCGAAAAGAAGTCTACGTACATGTCTCCGTAGATGAATCCGATATCGGTTTGATTCGCCGAGCACAAGACAGTGGCCGTGTTGTCCACTTTACTGTCGACGCCTACCCGGATGATGTTTTTGAAGGAACGATCAAGGAAATCCGGCTTAGCTCCATAGCCGAGCAGAACGTCGTCACCTATCCGGTAGTCGTCTCGGCCCCGAATCCCAAACTCCAACTCCTTCCAGGTATGACAGCCACAGTCTCTTTTGATGTCGACGAACGACTGGATGTGGTTCGCATTCCCAACTCAGCGTTACGTTTCTATCCGGACATCGAACAAGTCCGTGTAGAGGATCGCGTGTTGCTGGAAGGTGCCAGCAGCAAGAATCAAGCCACCCAAAAGAGCGAAGATGAGCCGGGATCGGTTTCCGAACGCTGGGAGTCAAGGCGCAACCGAAACCGGCGACACGTCTGGATTCAGGAGGGGGCGCAATTGAGAGCCATCGCGGTAGAAACCGGGGTCACCGATTCCCGTTTCTCCGAATGCTTGAGCGGCGAACTGCAGTCCGGCGCCAATCTTGTGGTGCGGGTCAAGCCGCCCGAGTAAACTGCACAATGTCCCCTGCCTGTCAAATCAAATCAGGCCAAAGACTGTCACTCACCAACAGGCCTCGGCGGGTCAATCTCAGGTGGGTTGCCGTTTCCTCAAGCAACTCCATGTCCAAGAACCGTCTGACGGCCTCACCGGCCAGTTGTTGCACTGTATATCCGGTGTCTTGCTGAAACCTGATCAGCGCAACTCCTTCCAAACGCCGCAAACCAAAGACCAGCCGCTCGCGCGCGAGCATTTCATTATCCAGTAACTCGCTCTCCTGAACTGGATTCCGCCCTTCGCTTAGATAACGCAGGTAAGTCGATGTGCTGCGGTGATTGGATTCCCTGCGTCCGTTGATAAAACGGGCTGCACCGGGCCCAGCAGCAAAATACTCGCCGCCGGTCCAATACACTTCATTGTGCCGGCATCGGTAACCCGGACGCGCAAAACTGGAAACTTCGTAATGCTCCCAACCTGCTGCGCCTAATGTGTCAATGGCACGCTCATACAACTGTCCTCCAGCGTCCTCCTCTATGGGAAGTAACTCGCCTTTTTTACGACGATTCCAGAATTGCGTACCACGTTCGAAAGTCAGACTATAGGCCGACAAATGATCTGGCCCCAGCGTGATCGCCTGGGCAAGGTCTCGCGTCCATTCAACCAGCGTTTCCCCCGGCACCCCAAAGATCAAATCGATCGAAACAGAGGAAACATGCTGTCTGGCTGTATCAAAAGCATGTCGGACCTCACGACTGCGGTGATCGCGTTCCAACAAGGCCAATTTTCGATCCTGAAACGACTGTACACCCAGGCTGATACGGGTAACGCCATAGGCGGCCAGAATCTCTGCCGTTTCCGGGTTCAAATCAACGGGGTTGGCCTCAACCGTCCATTCGTAACCGCTTGCAGTCGGAAACCAATACTTAACGATCTCCAGCAAACGAACCAGCGATGGGGATTTCAGATGCGTTGGCGTACCACCACCAATGAACAGCGTGTCGACTTCCCGCGGCGTGCCCAGTTCGGACAACTCTCGGGCTAACGCTTCAAGAAATGCTTCGGTCAAATCGTCGCGCCCTGCGACAACCGAAAAATTGCAGTAACCGCATCGATGCCGGCAAAACGGCACATGCACGTACGCGGCGCGCGGAGTCAAGATCGGGACTCCTTTCGTCACTTCACTGACGACCAATCAAGTCCAGAGAAAAAGCCTGCCACCCAGCATGTCGGGAAGCGATTTCTCGACATATCGACGAATCTGATGGATATTGTAACGCGTGCTGAAGTGCGCAACGATGACGCGTTCATTCCGGAAAAGGTCACGCCGTTCCACGTAATCCTCCAGGTGCATATGTCCGTGTTTGTGGATCTTTTCCTTAACGTGGCCAGGAGCCACAAATGTCATTTCGGAAATCAGAACCTCAGCTCGATACATATCGGGATTCATGTCGAGTCCCTGCGGTGTACTATCGCCAAGATAAGCCAGCCGGGGAATGCGACTCTCTTCTGAAACTTCACGCCCGGATTGTCTGATATCGCGAATCTGGTCGCCCGTCAAACTTTGATACTCTGGCTTCAACTTCTTGCGACGTTCCCAAACAACGTACCCCAGAGCAGGCACTGTGTGACGTGTCAAACAGGCAGTGACGACCCATTCCCGTGACAATACGATTTCATCGCCAGGCTTGACCGCCACCAGTTCACAAGGCATTCGTCCCCGATCGAGCTTGCTGAACGACCTCAGCATCTGCCGCACCGGTTCCACAGCGTGTTCGGGAAGATAAATCGTCGGCGGCTCCATCTTCATCATCCGGCGACGGGCCACATAAACCGGCAAAGCCGCCACGTGGTCCAAATGCGTATGTGAAATAAACCACGTTGGCGTTCCCATGAATTCCCAGGGATGTGCCCCCAGGTCAAACCCGATCTTGAGTTCAGGGATGCGCCAGAAACTCTGCACCGCAGCCCTCGAGAAACCCTCGATAGTCAGGTCATTATGAACGAGTTGGCGAAAGGGAACGTTCTTGATCATCGCTGCCGGTCGTGAATACGTGTCTCAAAAACCGCGTGGTTGTGGAATTACCTGCCGTCTCGAATATGCGTTCAGATAGCGGTGCTGCAAAAGTGACACATCCGCTTTAGCAGCTTTCTCTCACTATCGATTGTCACCCGCACCCAATCCTGTTCCAGGAGTCCGGCAAGGCGAAACAATACGCACTTTGAGACATCACAATCTGAACCAGTTTATCCGCCACTGTCGATTCTCCCAATGGCCCGTCCCGCAGGATGGCGATGCTGATCCAGCTGACTACGAAACCGTCGAAAATCGCACGGTTACAGGAAACGCGTTGGCAAGCCAACTGGTTCAGGCAACACGATTACCGTCATCAACAGCGAACTTCCTGGACTCTGGACTACCCGGGAACTGTCGAGTCAGGGGCACATGGCACGCGGGTCCCAATCCAGCACGCGCTAGTCTCTATCCGATAACTGTTGCAGTGCCTGGTCTAATGAGACCACATCAGCAAACCTGGATTGAATGTCGTGCAATGTAAAGACATGACAAACGGCGGAACGGTCACCCACGCAATCAGAGACGACAACTGGGCGAAAGCGATTGCCTTTGGCATCTGTGGCAGTCGCACGAATACACGCACTCGTGCTGCATCCGGTAATTAACAGCGTATCGACCTTTTGCTCAATCAGATAAGGCGCAAGGTGTGTGCCAAAGAACGCACTCGCGTTCTCTTTGTAGATCAACAAATCGCTTGGCTCTGGGGCGACCCGCTGGTCAATTTCACAAGCCCGGGCGTCCCAAGCTCGAAAAGTTGTTGATCTGTCAGCCGCGGACTTGA
This sequence comes from Planctomycetaceae bacterium, assembly GCA_002724245.1. Taxonomy (GTDB): domain Bacteria; phylum Planctomycetota; class Planctomycetia; order Pirellulales; family Pirellulaceae; genus UBA9264. The sequence goes on along the minus strand of PBOG01000234.1, from coordinate 24,804 downwards.
ATGGCTGATCGCCCGTCTCAGGCCGATACGGCGAAGTTGTATAAATGATCGGCAAACCGCGTTGCCGCCCGGCCGCCAGCAACTCAGCCGTTTTCTCCACGGGGAGATCCAATCTGTCTGAGCCACCGGCATAGGATGAATCTGTCCACCCATAAGCAAAATCAACGACAACAATCGCGGGACGTTCACCAAAGCCAAACTTTCCCTGAAAGATGCCTCGCTGTTCATAATATTCGTCGATCGACTGCAAGGCATCGCCCAGCAGTCTCTGTGCGTCACGATCAGATAATACCATTGTGTATTTCCTGAAAATCGGAAAAGGGAAAAGCGCACAACGAAACTCGTCGCGGAGCCTGATTTGGCTCCAGGGCGTTTGACGAACCACCGCTGATGCGGGTCTCCTCCGCACCTGCAGTTCCGCCTGCCGGCACTTACCGTTCCCAGGACCAATTGTCTTGGAGAACATGATTGATAACCGCACCCACAGGCCACTCGTGCTTTGAGAGCTTGACAATGTTGTCCGCAGCCTCGACGCTCATCGCGACGGACGATGTTTCGTCGGCACCCGCTAGATGGGGACTTAGAACTACGTTATCCAATGTGAACAGCGGATTGTCAGCTTCTGGCGGCTCACGTTCAAAAACATCGAGCCCGGCCGCGCGCAGGTGGCCAGACTGGAGGAATTCACAAAGATCCTTCTCGACCACGAGCGGACCACGAGCCGTATTAATCAACACGCTACCGGATTTCATCTTGCGAAACACATCACGATTGAACAAGCCACGTGTTTCGTCCGTCAGTGGTGCGTGGATGGTCAAATAGTCGCTGCGTTCCAGCAACTGATCGAATTCCACCAGTTCAATGCCGCGCTCGGAAACAAATGCGGTATCGGGAAACTGCTCAGTAGCAATTACACGCATCCCCAGCGACTGTGCTCGAATCGCCGTACTTCTGCCAATTCTCCCCAACCCGAAAATACCCAATGTACGGCCACGAATCGGCATGAGGATATCGCGTGGCCACTCCCCGGCACGAACCCGCTTGTCGTTTTGCACAACCGCCTTCGAAGTAGCGAACATCAATCCCAAGGCCACTTCAGCGACCGCTTCGTGGTTGGAGTTGGGAGTAATGCAAACCGCTACACGGCGTTCAGTTGCAAAGGGCACATCCACTCGATCGTAGCCTACGCCAGTCCGCGCGATCACTTTCAATTCGGGAAGTGCCGCTAGCACAGTTTGGTTGTAATTCTCGGTACTAGCGAGTGTCGCATCGATGTTCTTTAGTTCCTCAATGGTCTCCTCATCCGAACACAATCCTCGGGCGAGGAGTGGATTGCCGGGAAACTGGACATCAAATCCCGCGTCGCGCAATAAATCAAGATGCGGACCCGGCTGATCCCGTAGACGTTCTGGTGTTATGAGAACTGTAGGCATGAACGCTCCTTAAGCAAAACTACGATTGCGGCTGCCGGCCCTTCAGCTGGCCGCACAGATAAAAAACCACACCACGCTTCCTGATATTCCGACAGGCACTGCAAACGAGCGGAAAGCGTCGTTGGTCACCTGCCCCGTTTTATCCGCTATTAAGTACCGACGAATTTCTGCAGTGAAACACAATCTGGTGAGATCAGGCCACGATTTCCCCCGCCCGACATCGTCACCTCAGCCACGTATATACTCCCTTGAGAATCGACCCAGATATCATGCGGCGTATAAAAATCACCCGCTTGCATCGGATCTTCCCCCCCTCCGAATCGGTCGAGCAATTGACCTTCAATTGAAAAAACGCTGACTCGTCCTCCCGTTTCACTTAAATCGGCTTCCATCCACGGATAGAGACCCGAGCGTTTCCCTAGCTCAGAAACATAGAGATTGTCGTCCTGATCGAAGTAGACCTGGGTTGGCCGTACTACATCGCTCCATTCATCGAGAAATTCACCTGCGGCTGAGAAGATCTGCAAACGACTGTTTTCACGGTCTGCCACGAACACGCGGTCCTGTCGGTCAATCGCGATGCCGTGTGGCAAATAAAATTCTCCGGGGCCAGACCCAGGCGTACCCCAGGAAAGCAAGTGCTCTCCCTGTGGCGTGTACTTGTGGACACAACAGTTTCCATAGCCATCGCTGACAAAGATCGTCCCGTCGCGGGCTGTCGCCACATTCGTCGGCTGATTAAAGGGGCCTCCTGGTCTCTGTATTTGACGATAATCCGTTGAATCGCATCCTGTGTCGCTGGGCTTCCCGCTTTCCCCCAACGTCATCAAATGGGTGCCCTCAGCCGTGAACTTCTTGACCGTGTGATCCTGATCATCAGACAGATAAAGATGATCTTCTTGATCGATCCAGATGCCGTGCGGTCGCTGAAACTCCCCCTCTCCCCAACTGCCGATAAAATTCCCCTCGTGGTCAAACACAATGACCGGATGCTCACCACGATTGAAAACATAGACACGGTCCTGGGAGTCAACGGCGACGCTAGTCGCTTCGTAATAAGACCAACCTGAGGGGAGCTTCCCCCAATCTGCAACAACGGAGTACCTGGTCACCTGCCTAACCTCGCGAACTGGATGCGACAAACGGACGCGGAACCAAAGGACACCCTTTCTAAGGGTGCGACTCGGAGATTTCAACTGCCCCTGGCATCGGAACCGACCGCACCCCAGCACGGCGCACACCGACGCGAGTTCGACCATTCGACACACTTGCGTGTACAAGCCGGTAGCCCTCCACAGTTTCCCGGAGTACTGGCAGCCGTGGCTTTGCAGGACGGCTTGCATCGATTCGCCTGTGGAACTGCAGTGGGAACAGGCTAGTTGGGTTCCACGGTTCAATGCTAGCAGCGATCGAGGCATGCCATAGACACGCCTCCAACAATCCGGGAAACTGCAGCACCTGATGTGGTCAAGGCCACACCGGTGCCCCCCAAATCGACGAAAAGGACGTCGTCATGTCGTTGATCGACCGCTACATCTGCTGGCTATTTTTACGAGTGTCACTCTGTTCAGCGGCGTGTCTGATCGGCCTGATTGTCCTGATTGATGTCGCAGGCAATTTTGAAGAATTCATTGGGTTTGGGGACCATTCCTTGCATGGTTTCCTGCGTGTCATCGGCACCTATTACCTAGCTCGATCTCTTATCTATTTTGATTGGATGAGCGCGCTGATCGCCTTGATGTCTACGATCTTCGTAATGACCTGGCTGAAACGCACAAACGAAATGGCTGCACTCATGGCAGCGGGTATTCCCTCGTCACGAATCGTCAAGCCACTGATCATCGCGGCGGTCGCTGTCGCCACAGGTGCCGCGTTGAATCGCGAATTCCTGCTACCACGCTTCAGCGACGAGTTGTCACGTAATGCGCAAGACCTGAGGGGAACCAGGAAGCGACCTCTGGAGCCGAAGTATGATGCGGAAACAGATATATTGCTGGCCGGTCATCACACTCTGGCGGCACAACAGCAGATTGTTAATGCCGCGTTTCAGCTACCGCAGTCGGTACCTGGTTACGGACGAAAACTGGTAGCAAAAACGGCGAGTTATCGCCCTCCCGACAACGATCGCCCGGGAGGATATTTATTGTCTGGCATCACTCAGCCAGAATCTCTCAGTAAATTACCCACCCTCACTATCACCGGCCGCCCAGTGGTCTACAGTCCCATCGACACAGACTGGCTTGAAGAGAACCAGTGTTTCGTCGTCTCCAAGGTAACTTTCCAGCAACTGGCTGGCGGTAAAGCCTGGCAACGTTATGCTCCCACATGGCACTTGATCAGCGCGCTACGCAACCCGAGCCTGGACTACGGCGCGGACTTGCGAGTGACCGTGCACCAACGGCTTTTAAGACCGTTTCTGGACATTAGCTTACTTCTGCTAGGTTTGCCGATCGTATTGAGTCGAAATCACCAAAGCCTGTTCGTCGCTGTTGGCCAGTGCCTGCTGCTGGTAGCGGCGTACTATCTCCTGACAATGGTTTTTGAATGGATGGGAAGCCGCAGCTACCTTCTCACACCGGCTCAAGCCGCCTGGGGACCGTTGATCGTACTGGCACCGTTCGCCTACACTGTGTCCAAACGGATGTGGAACTGACAACTATCTTCTGGACACCTCGCGTTTTCACGGCCCCGTGAGACAACTCCACTGCACTACCCACTCACGTATACAATGACGTCCTGCAATCCCCACCGACTTAACGGCATTCGATTGCCCCAATGCCACCGGTCGTGACTGGAATCCACGAGTCGTCTATCTGGGAGATGCGTCAAGGGAATGGCTTCGCATCAACATCCCCCACACTTACTGATTCGTGCCTCTGCAGGGACGGGAAAAACATTCCAGCTCTCCAACCGTTTCCTCGGCCTCTTGGAAAAGGAGATCGCGCCAGATCAGATATTGGCTACGACCTTCACACGTAAAGCAGCTCAAGAGATTCTCGATCGAATTCTCGAACGCCTGGCGCGCGAAGCCCTGGAGGCCAATACCCCACCACTCGCTAGTCGGCCAAAGCCCCAGCAGCAAACTTTGTTCGACATCGAGGCAAACATCGAGGTCGTTCCTGAAACCAACACCTCGACAGCCACGCAACAGCAAATTCTGCTAGGACGCTTAATGCGTCAACTGCACCGCATCCGCGTTAGTACTCTGGACAGTTTCTTCGGACAGATTGCCGGCAGCTGCAGTCTGGAACTGGGCCTACCACCTGGCTGGCGGATGCTCGACGAACTGGAAGACTCAGTACTCCGTGATGAGGCCATCGCGCATGTTCTGACAAACGACCAGGGAAACGCCCTGAAGACGCTGCTGCCCCTGTTGACAAAGGGTGATGCCAATCGAGGAGTAAGCCATCTACTCCGCAGTCAAATCGATGACGTATACAGCATTTACAGCGAAACCGATGCCACCGCCTGGTCAAAACTTCCGCGTCCCACTCCGCTGCCCGAACGCGACATTCTAGACCTGGTGGGCCTGTTGCGGGACTGTGAAATGCCTAACAAGCGTTTTTCCCGCGCATTGGAAGAAGACTGCCAGCGTATCGAGCGAAAAGACTGGGGCGAGTTCGTGAATAAGGGTCTGGCGGCCAAGGTGCTCGACGGATCAAGGATGTATTACCGTACTGAAATTCCGCCAGACGCGGTACGTCTTTATGAACGGTTACTGCAACATGCTGCAGCTGAACTGGTAGGCCGAGTGGTGCTACAGACCGAAGCAACCTTTGCAATCGTCGACCGCTTTCATCACGCTTACAAAGACCTAAAATTTCAGCGCCGTGGGCTATGCTTCGACGATGTCACTCGAGCTGTGGGAGTGTACGTCAACGAACAAAATGCCGCGTTGGTCTCGCATCGGCTCGATGGTGAGATCCGCCACCTCTTGCTGGATGAGTTTCAAGACACGTCTCCCACACAGTGGCGCGCGTTGCAGCCCACCGCGCGAAAAGTCACCAACAAAGCCGTCAACGGTTCACTATTCTGCGTCGGGGACATCAAGCAGGCGATCTATGGCTGGCGTGGTGGTGAAGCCGAGATCTTCGACGCCGTTGCACAGGACCTGCCAGGCATACAAGAGCAAACGATGGCCAAAAGTCATCGCTCTTCGCCTACCATCATTGACACAGTAAACCGTGTCTTCGGTCACCTCCAGCGACATCCAGATCCGGGTGACGCGGCAGCCGCGATCCGAGACTGGACTTCACAATTTGAATCGCATACAACCGCTCTGGTCGACCTGCCTGGACTGACGACCCTGGAAACGGCCCCTGTAACGGGCTCCAGTGAGCTGCTCGATTTTGCTGCCCTGCGTGTCGCTGAGATCGCCGCGGACACGGACGATCAGGCACCCTCAATCGGTATCCTGGTGCGTCGAAACGAAACCGTCCGTCAACTTATTGACCGCTTGCACAGTGCGAAGATCTCTGCCAGTGAGGAAGGAGGCAATCCGCTTACCGATTCACAGGGAGTGCGACTGATCGTCTCTTTGTTGCAGCTATCGGACCATCCCGGTGATACCGCGGCGCGCTATCACGTCGCCCACTCGCGACTCGGCGAAGCACTCCGCATGCATCGACACGACGACGATCAAATTGCGAGCGAACTGGCGGAAAAAGTTCGCGCTGACCTGATGTGCGCCGGCTATGGCCCGACGGTAGAGCGTTGGACCCAACTCCTGAGCGCCAGCCCCGACTCTCGAGAAGCGAGCCGACTGAAACAACTCGTTGAACTCGCCGATACCTACCAATCCCAGGCGACCCTCCGACCTGTCGATTTCGCACGGTATATCATGAACGCCCGCGTCGCCGATCCAGGTGGATCACATATTCGAGTCATGACCATTCACCAGGCCAAAGGACTCCAATTCGACGTCGTGGTCCTGCCAGAACTCGATGTACAGCTGACTGGTCAACCCAGTGCTTTTGTCGCCCGTCGCCCGTCACCAACCGCCTCGATTGACCTGGTCTGCCGTTACGTGGACTCCGCCACCAGGCAGTTGATGCCGCGAGAAATACAGCAGGTCTTTGCCGACGCAAAACGACGAACCGTGTTCGAATCGCTGTGTGTCATGTACGTGGCAATGACACGGGCTGTTCACGCATTACACCTGCTTATTTCTCCAGCGAAACCCTCGAGCAAGACGATTCCACTCACCCCTGCCGGCTTGCTACGGTGCACTCTTGGCAAGGATGCATCCGCGGCGCCCGGGGAGTGTCTTTATCGTGACGGCGACGAGCACTGGTACCAGAAATTGCCACAACGGGATGCGCCCATAGATGACTCGGCATCTCCACAAAACTGCCCGGCAACAGACGCAATGCGGGACGTCGCAGACGACCACGCCGGCCAAATCTCGCTGGCACCTGCGGCGAAACAGAGAACGCGGGGACTGGAACGCCTGAGCCCTTCAATGCTCGAAGGCGGAGGGGTCGTCAAAGCAACCAGCATGTTCAATCGCCACGGCGTTGCCGCACGGCGCAAAGGCACCCTAATTCACACCCTGTTCGAAAGCATCGGCTGGCTGGATGAAACCCCTGTTAATAAGCATGCCTTGCGTCAGCTTGCGCTGCGACACGCAATCACCAGCCAGATGCCCGATCATGAGGTAGATCACGCGCTTGCAGAATTTCACCGGGCCCTAGAGTCTGCGGCGATTCGCACAGCCCTCAGCCGCAGCGGTTACGCCAATCGTAAAGCATGCCAGGACACAGACCTGGAAGTTCTGCACGAATATCCGTTTGCCGTGCGTCAGGATGGCCATTTATTGAACGGCCTGGTAGATCGACTGATTCTTTTCCGCAGAAACGCCCGGGTAATCGGTGCGGACATTGTCGATTTCAAGACCGACCATCTCGATCCGGACGATACGGCGAGCCTGGAAGCCCGGCTGGCCTACTACCGCCCTCAACTGGAAGGCTACCGTCGCGCAATTTCCGCTACCTTTCAGTTGCCCAACTCGAGCATCTCGTGTCAGCTACTGCTAGTGACCAGCGGACTGGTCAGACAGTTCGAATAAACGAATTGCGAACAGATGCGGTCCGCGCCTTGACGCGGGCTGCTATGCCACCGAGTCTCCACCGACTGCGGCCCATCCAATCTGAACTCAATCGAGAAATCCGACGAGTTCCTGACTGCGACTGGGCTGCTGCAATTTGCGGACGGCCTTGGCCTCAATCTGGCGAATTCGTTCGCGTGTGACTTTGAAAATGTGGCCGACTTCCTCAAGCGTATAGCTATAGCCGTCTCCCAGACCGTAACGTAGCTTGATGATCTCCCGCTCACGGTAACTCAGTGTCTTCAGCACTTTGCTAATACGGCCCCTCAGCATCTCCTGAGCTGCACCGAGAGCCGGGCTTTCGGCCATACCGTCCGGGAGCAGATCTCCAAAGTGGCTGTCCTCACTATTCCCAACTGGGCGATCCAGACTGATGGGATAACGGCTCATCGCAAGTACCCGTCGGGCCTCTTCCACCGTGGTTTCCGCTCGACGTGCGGTCTCTTCAATTGTCGGCTCGCGGCCCAACTCCTGCAGCAATTGTCGTGAAACATTACGTACGCGAGACATCGTCTCAACCATATGCACCGGAATGCGAATCGTGCGACTCTGGTCCGCCACAGCACGTGTAATCGCCTGCCGAATCCACCAGGTGGCATAAGTGCAGAATTTGAAGCCGCGGCGGTACTCAAACTTGTCCACAGCACGCATTAAGCCAGCATTCCCCTCCTGGATTAAATCAAGGAAGCTTAAGCCTCGATTACGATATTTCTTCGCAATCGAAACCACTAGCCGAAGGTTTCCTTCAGACAACTCACGCTTTGCTCGTTGGTAACTCGAGTACACTTGCTTCAGGTAATGAACCCGGTTCTGCAAGCTTGTTGGCGTTTCCTGAATTGCCAACAAGATGCGGCGGTTCTCAACTTTCAATGGTTTTATTTCAGCAGGCGTCTTACGTTCTCGTTTGGCCTGGGCAATCAACTTCTGCAACTCTTGCACGCGTTTGCTGAAATCTTCAAGTGCCCCGATCATCGATTCAATACGCTGGGTCCTCAAACCCAATTCCTCGATGAGCCTCACGGTCTTGCGACGGCGGCGGGCCAACCCCTGCCAGGCCACTTTTCGCCGACTCTTGGCCTGCGACTTGCTGATCGCCAAATGGTAGTCGCGGCGGTTGCGCTTCAATAAAACTTCGACGGTCGCCAGGTTGTGGGGCAAACGTCCGAGAATTTGTTCCTTTTCCAAGCGATCAGTAACCGACACTTGCACGGTACGATCAAATGGCAACTCACCCTGGTGAACACGTCCGATCACTTTGAAAGCGGCTTGCATCACATAGTCACACTCCAGCAACTTGGCGCGAAACTGCCGGCGGGTAATTTCAATCTTCTTGGCTAAGCGAATCTCTTCTTTGCGCGTCAAGAGCGGGATTTCACCCATCTGGGTCAAGTACATCCGGACCGGATCGTCAGACCACGACTCGCTGTCGTCGGGCACCAACAGTTCGTCTTGCTGCTTGCCCTTCGCCTCGGGCTCCATCGACTTCGAAACTTCGTTGAGTTCCTCGTCTACCTCAACGATTGGCTCTACCTGGATTTCAGCATCCCGTGATGGCGCCGCGTCGTTATCAAAGTCATCGATGATTGGGTTGTACAAGCCAGCACTCCTAAACTCTATAAGGCAGACTGTCGGTCGACAGTGAAACGGGAGGGGGGGACATCCGCATACAATCCGTCCCCTTTGGGTAGGGCGTGCCCGACTTCAACGGTTACGGCAATCTGTAGCGATTACTTTTACCTGCCGAACACGTAGTTTAAACGATGACCTTTCTTATCAAATCATAGTCATGAAACTAGCCAATTCTACCACCGATTTCGCGACCGTTTTTCCGCGGCTGATATTTGGAAGAAGATTGCGCTCACGCAAACAAAACGGTCCGCAAACCGCTTACCTAACTTCACCATTCCGTATTCCTGCCGGAACGATAACCGCAAACCAACTGTATTCACTGTCAGTTTCAACGATGTGAAGCGACGTCTCAGCAGAGTGTGCGTTCAGCACCAGGACGACTAAAACGAACAAGCCACAAAGTGGATCCTGTCCGAGCATTCCTGCTTTTTCGTCCCAAATTTCGCGAGCCGACGTCCTAAGGTAGCCAACTGGCACCAGCTTTATCGCATCGCCAATTTCCGCAACGTGTATAGATTTTACCTAGCCAGATCGTGAGGTCCAGTCACAAAACGCCTCTCCACCACAACTTCTTGCACTGCCGTTGAGCCCGCAGAGTCAACTCAATCCCCGCAGGGTCTCGCACGCTCCTCTTTTCCGCAGCGAAAACAGGCTCCAGATGATCACCCCCCCCTCCCGCAAAGCAAACGGTTGCCGCTTGTCGGTCTGACAAGAGGTAGTTAGCATAGGCTGTAGACGCCCCAGGCCCGCCCCATCGGCGCGTCTGACTCGAATTCCGTTTCTCTTCAAGAATTCGTCTCTGGATGGGTTATTTGGTCGGCTCAGATAAATCGCAACGATGCTTGAGCTGTGCGCAAGGCGCGCCGGCCAGCACCAGTGTTTCGTGGCGTGCTTTCGTTCCGGTGCAAGGCCACTTCGTTTGTTTTTTCGCTCTATCGGTAGCAGAGAATCGCTATGACTTCAGTTGATCTCAAGGGACATGTGGCCTTGGTAACGGGTGCCAGTTTAGGTATCGGGCGTGCAACAGCAGTCGCGTTGGGCCGCGCCGGCGCCTCCGTGGCTGTCAACTATCGCTCGCACGATGAGCAGGCAGAAGAAGTCGTACAGGCAATTCGTGATGCCGGCGGCCAGGCCATCAAGATTCAGACTGATGTGGCAGACTTGGAGGCCGTCGAAGCAATGGTCGAAAAGACGGTTGAACAATTCGGCAAACTGGACATTGCTATAAGTAATGCAGCCTTCAGTGATCGTGAATTGTTCTATGAAGCAGACATGGCCGGTTTTCGACGCACTATCGATGTCACCATGTGGGGTGCTTTTAACTTACTGCGGTCCGCGTCACGTCAAATGATCGCGCAGGCGAGTGAAGGCGTTGTGGTGCTGGTAAGCTCGCCGCATGCCTTTATCCCGGCTCCCCGCTCAATGGCCTACAACATGTCAAAAGCGGCCCTGGAACACATGTCCAAGACTGCCGCGATTGAACTCGCCCCACACCGAATTCGCGTGAACATGATTCAACCAGGGTGGACCGATACCCCCGGAGAACGGAAATTCGCCGACGAAGAAACGCTGCAACGCGCCGGCGCCAAAATTCCGCTTGGGCGGTTAGGAACGTCTGAAGAAATGGCAGAAGGCATTCTCTTTTTGGCGGACCCCAAGAATCAATACATGACAGCAGCCAATTTGCTCATCGACGGTGGAATCAGCCTTCCCTGGTGGGCCGCCCGGGGTTCGGCTGCTCCTGACTAACGCTCCATGCTTTCATTTCTGCTCGATCTGATCAGAGGACAAGAGCTCGCGCAAAAGCCCCCAATACCCAAACAACCCCAGGGTGGTGATCCGATCAAGGTGTTTGCAGGAAAACCCATCGGACTGCTAACCGTTTGAACGATTTACAGTACCCGTCAAAACGTCTTCGCCCCAAGACCTGGATGCCATGGCCCAACAATACCTGCTGCCCTGTGACTGCGGCGCCAAGATCACCGTGACGGCCTCTCAAGCCGGCGACCAATTGGTGTGTGAATGCGGAAAGAACCTGGACGTACCATCCTTCACGGAGTTGCGTCTGCTTGAGCCCGTAACCGACCCAACAGATCGTCCGGATCACAAACGCCGCACGTGGACTCGTCTGCAAGCGCTCTTGTTCACCGGCGGCCTGTTAACCGCGGTTGTCGCTTCCGGAGGCATCGGCTTTGCGACCTATCTGCGTTCCCAAATCGACACGACAGACACCATCGAAACCATCGCAGACGACTATCTCAAGTTTCTGGATCAACGCTCGCCAACCGAGTTACTGGAAATCTGGGGAAACATTCGCAACAAAGGCCTGACCGACGTGCGCACACTTGAAATCCCGGAATACGTCGTCAATCAACAGAATTACAAGCGTCTGACGCAGCTGATCTATCTGGCATCTAGTGCAGTCGTCATCGGCATCGGCATGACCGTCACATCCCTGCTGCTGCGACCGCGCGAGAAATCAAACGCTACCTGAGCGACCCGCGACAATCTTCTGGGAAGCATTCTGTCGCGGAAACACGCCGGATTACATTTAACGCGACTCCTGCCAGCGTTGCCACGACAGACCGGGGCGGTCTACGCGAAATTGCACAATACGGCGACCTTCGACTTCGGTGACATAGGCAGTGCGCCCATCGATCCCACCAAAACAGATATTGGTAGGATTCTTTCCCAAGACATCTACTTCACGCAAAACCACTCCCTTGGGCGAAAGTTTCACCACGGTTCCTTTGCCATGCCGAGTGATGTAGAGATTACCATCCACATCACATCGCATACCATCAAAACCAAAGTCAGGAAACTTCTTGACGAGTTGCTTATCGGTCAAATTTCCTTCACTGTCGATGGTAAATCTCCAGACGTTTCGTTGTACTGATTCATTAACATATAACGTCCGCCCATCTGGGCTTACCTCGATGCCATTGGTTGTACCCAGATTTGCCGCTACTCGACGGATGTTTCCCTTTGGATCGATGCGCCAAATCTGTCCGGTACTCTTGCCCCAGTTAGGATCACTCGCGAAGAGTGTACCATCCTTGGAAATCGTCAGATCGTTCGGTTGATTCATCTGACCGTCATGGGCAAACACAGAAATTTTTCGAGTCTTCGGGTCAACCCGCAGGACGTTGTGATTTACGTAATCAGCGACATACATCATCCCCTGACGATCAAAACGAATGCCATTACCAATACTGGTACCCGGCAGGGTCACGTAAGGCTTTTCCTGGCCGTCCGGCGAAACAACACCGATCGTCTGCTGTCGCTGGAAATTGACTGCAAAGAGATTGCCCGCCCGATCGCACGCGGGTCCTTCAATTCCCGTCGTAAAGCCGTTCTTCGCGGTAAATGGCGATGCAACGAACTGCTCTTCAGCAGACTGACAAGGAACTGCAAGTGCCATAAATGCGACTGCAACGATTGGTTTAGACATGATCGCTCTCCTGGTCATTCCTCGAACAGTGCGGACTCTTTACGATCTGAAATTGTGGCGTGACCATGACGTCCGCACAACCGCCACACCGCCAAATCCGCGTCTCCCAGAAGACCCCTTATGGGCTACCCCACGGTTACCACGGTCTTGCTGCAGGCGTGCCCCCCGGGATATCGTTCATTCGAGCACCGACAACATTGCCTTTCTGGCAATCCAGCGAGTCCGCGCGTAAAATGCCGTACATGCCGGATTTGATTGTGCAGGGCAGCCAACCTCAATTCCGCTGGCGACGGACACTGCTCCCGGACCAGCCAATTGTGCTTGGACGGACCTGCGGAAACTGGTCGATCCCCTGGGATCCCCAGATTTCCAGACAACACGCCACTGTACGCTGGACGGAAGGCTCCCTCGAAGTTCAACAAAGGGACGAGGCTTCCAATCCCGTCTACTTCAATGGACGCCCACGAAGCCAGTTTTCGCTGCGCCCCAACCAGCACTTCGTCATCGGCGACACGACGTTTACGCTCGTGGACGCCAAGGTACGGGTCGCAGTCCAGGTTCCGCGACCAGATGACCAGCAAACGTTCACCACGGATTTCCTGCAGAGCATTCGGTTTCGGCACGCCGATCAACGGATCGATGTACTCAGCCGTCTTCCTGGCATCATTGCGCGTGCCAATAACGATCACGAACTCTTCGTTCAGCTGGTCAATCTCCTGCTCAGTGGCGTGCCTCGCGCCGACGCCGCCGCGCTGGTGAGACTACGCGGCGGCCACACACCAGACAGTAACGTGGAAGTACTGCACTGGGATCACCGAGATACTGCCACCGCTGCCTTCACACCGAGTGCTGGCCTGATCCGAGAAGCACTCCAGCAATCGCAGAGCATCGTACATGTCTGGAACGGGCCCACCAAACAAACCGGCTTCACACAATCTGAGAGCTTCGACTGGGCATTTTGTACACCTCTGGTTGGAGCGTCCTGTCGTAATTGGGCTTTCTATTTAACCGGCTCCATGGATTCCACTGCTGCGCCGACCTCGCAGACACCGCTACACGAATTTCAAGACGATGTCAAATTCACCGAACTTGCAGCGAGCACACTGAGTAACCTCCGCGAGGTCCGGCGCTCCGAACGTTTAAATCAGTTCTTTTCTCCAGCCGTGATCGATGTGCTGGCCGGGCAGGATCCAGACGACATTCTCGCTCCGCGTGAAGTCGACGTGTCCGTGCTTTTTTGTGACCTGAGAGGATTTGCCCGGCATAGTGAACAAGAGTCTGGCAATCTTCTTGGTTTGCTGAACCGCGTCAGCGACGCTTTGGGGGTCATGACAGGAGAGATTCTCCAACAAGGAGGTGTCATCGGAGATTTCCACGGAGACGCTGCGATGGGATTCTGGGGCTGGCCCTTGGAACAACCAGATTCAGCCCTGCGAGCTTGCCGCGCCGCCCTCGCGATCCAACAGAATTTTGCGGCTGCGGCGCAAGAAGATCGGCAGCACGCTTTGTCGGGATTTCGCGTCGGCATTGGGATCGCCAGTGGGCGCGCAGTGGCAGGCAAGATCGGTACCATTGACCAGGTCAAGGTGACCGTCTTCGGCCCCGTAGTTAACCTTGCCTCACGTCTCGAAACGCTGACAAAAAACTTGCGCACACCGGTGCTAATCGACGAACAGACGGCTCAGTCAATTCGCTCGGTCTCTGCCACAACTGGTATACGATTGCGGCGCGTGGCCCGCGTCTGCCCAACTGGCCTGACAACGCCCCTCGACGTCTGCGAGCTCCTACCGTCGGGTAACGGGTTTCCTGAACTCACTGACGAGCACATCGCTTGCTACGAAACGGCTCTGAGCGCATTCGAAGAAGGTGAGTGGACTCGTGCGATTGAATTACTGCACCATCTTCCCGCTACAGACCAGGTCAAAGATTTCCTGACGGTATACATCGCACAGCACAACCGCACACCGCCTGCGGGCTGGGACCGAGTCATTCGGCTCTAAGGCAACGCCAGTATGCACATCAGTGACCGTCACTGGTCCCATCAGACCGGAAGCAGTACTACGCCTTCGCTAACAATCCGCGCAAGTGGACCTCAACGCACTCTGGCAAAATCTCGACGTTATAGCCGCCTTCTAACACACTGACGACCTTCCCATCAGACGTGGCGGCCGCACACTCAACAACCAGTCGTGTCAAACTAGCAAAGTCCTCGACTTCCAGTCCCAGTGACCCAATAGGATCAGCACGATGGCTGTCAAACCCCGCACTCAACAGAATCAACTGTGGCGACATTTTTTTTACGAAGTCCTGAAGGCTGTTCTCAAAACGCGTTAAGTACTCCTTGCGCGAGGTGCCAAATGTGACTGGCAAATTGCGGGTAAACCCTGAACCCGGGCCGGAGCCGGTCTCTTCTTCAGCGCCGGTACCTGGATAAAAAGGCCAACGGTGAATCGAAACAAAGCCCACTTGTTCACTTCTCCAGAATGTGTCCTGAGTACCATTGCCATGATGCACATCCCAATCGATGATCAACACGCGGTCTAGCTGGTGCTCCTCCGTCGCCAGCCTGGCGGCGATGGCCACATTGTTAAACAGACAAAACCCCATCGCCTTTGCGGTCACCGCGTGGTGACCAGGTGGTCGCACCAAACAGAATGCGCGCGTGTCTTCACCCTTCAACACGCGTGTAACCGCATCACAAACTGCGCCCGACGCCCGCAAAGCAACGTCATACGATTTCGGACTGACAACCGTGTCGGCCTCAATCCGTCCTCCTCCGTGCTGTGCAAAATGTTTCACCTGCTCTACATAAGGCAACTGATGGACCCGCGCCAACCGTTCCATCGAAACAGACTCCCAGGACGGACGTACACACTGCTGATCCAGTCCTGTCGCCGCCAAATGCCGACTGACCCGCCGTAGCCGCTCCGGCTGTTCAGGATGCGCGCCGGTTTCGTGCTGCAAGAAAAGCTCGTCGTAATAGAGGAAAGTCATCGTCTGGTATCTCCTGTCGGCTCGTTGTTACAGACCACCATCATGCCTTGCACCGGACAACGAGGATTCACTTGCCAACACAGCCAACGCGTGTGCGGGTGCGACACGAGATACGTGCAGCCCCAACTGCGTTCCTAATGAAAAACAATCACCTGTATAATCCAACCGCTCGAGCGCACGACGCACAAGAAACTCTCCCACGCCTGAAACGACCACTGTGGAAGGAGGTTCGCGGAGCTGTTCCACTACCGAACGAATGCTGCGGGCCAGCATCTTCTGCTGTTGTTCGGCAGCCTGTTCTGCCATCGTGCGGGCGTCTGCCAAAGTGAACTGGGATGCTGACGCGCTCAGGTACCGAGCGAGCCGAGTCCGCGCGGCGTCGATCGTGGCCGCCTTCCCGTCCGCGGTGTTCTGATTCTCGTCATCCGGCAGCAAGTCGCCTAGGACTAAATAGACGTCTTGCATCGTGGCAAACCACTCTTGCGCAATGGGACATTCGGCATTGCGGTAGCGCACGGTCTGCAGAATCGCGCAGACGGGACTCCGTTCGACCCCCGTATAGAGTAACTGCCCCCTGAGCAAACGCTGCAGATCGTCAATCGCGTCCGTCGCAGGACCACCGTGCTCAATTGGAATGATGTCACACGTCGTACTGCCCGCATCGATCAACAGCGTGGTTCCCTCCCGCACATATCGCCCTGCATAACTCGCGAGTGCGTGCCAGTTCGTCGCCGCGCCCAGCAAAGGATTCCGGAGAACAATCTCGGGACCCACCAAAACGCCTGTATTGATGTAGACCTTGAGCCCGCGCGCATCTGCGGCGGCTTGCACAGCCTCAACAATGAACGTTACGCCTTCCTGTTTAGTTGCAAAACAATCCGCTAACTCCCCTGTCATGGTGACTGCGATCTGGTCACTGGGCGGCGCTTGCTCGATTGCCTGACGCAATTTTTCCGTCAGCCTGCCAGGCTCTTTCCACAGTGGGAACGCAACTGACACCGCATATCCCTGCCCATCTGCGATCTTCAGGTTCGCACCACCGATGTCAAAAGCGAGCCACCGCACGGCTTCTCCCAATCAAGATTCGCAACTGTCCACATCGGTACGACCATGCACCATGGGACAGTGCTGCTCCACGGTATAGTGCTAATCCACTCAGTACTACTGAACTACTGCGCAATGCAACGCGTTCTTACCATCCTATCGGGGTCAACCGCTACCAGACGAACAGCGAGTTGTGCCATCCGCGTCAAATTCTATGCCGCCCAACGGCAGCACCGTATCACAGTGGCCACCTTCTGCCAGACACAGCATAATTTCTGCCAGGTTCTCGCCCACCAATTCCCTCAACCCGACGTAGGACGTCGTCAATCGAGGGTTCACCTCCAGCACGACATCACGGGAACCATCTTCGGCATTGTCGAGGATCAAATCCACCCCGACGAAACCCCACGCGCCCGGAAGTGCTCGGATTGCCTTTTGGGCCAGCCTTTCCGCCCGGTCGCGCCAGGGCTGACTGAGCGGCAGTCGCCCACCTACATAATGACCATGCAGACCTTCACTGAAACACTGTTGACCGGCCGGCAACACGATCGTGTCCTGGTCCCCGCACAGTAGTGAAACACTTGCAGGCAAACCCGCCACCCATCCTTCAACGTGCCACTGGCCAGGTGTGTTCGCCGCGGGATGACCGGGAACCGGCAACTCCAACCGCTGTAATCCAAGAGAGCCAGCGCCATCGACAGGCTTGATAACGAGCGGGTAATCATCTGGATAGATCGCTGCGTCGAGCGAACGCAGCAATCTCGGTGTCGCCACGCCTGCAGCCGCCAACTGCTGTACCGTTTCCGTTTTGTGCGAGGCAACTTGAACCCATTTTGCACTAGGCCCCAGTAAGCGTCCCCCCGCCTTTTCTACGACTTCAATCCGTCGCGAAAGTGCGCCACCGGTCTCCGGTGCAATCACGACCGTCCAGTCAGAACGTGCGCTCCAGTGTTGCAGAATCTCCAATTCTTCGGCTGCATCGTGGACCAAGTGCCTGGCACAGTGGCCCAGGTCCAGGTCACGCTGACGCACATCGCACAGTGCGTGAACCTGGCAGTGTTCGATCTGAGCGAAATCCGCGGTCAACGCGCGCACCATCGCCGCGCCTTCGTTCAGCAATGACGAAACCGGGAGCGTCGCTGGACCTGTGGAATACAGGCCACCGCCTGTCAAATACTCATAGACAAGAATCGTGCGGTCAGCTAGAGGCAGCGGCATGAGAATCGCAGCGGTCAGAAGATGCCCAACTTATCGCGTGCATCATCGGTCATTTTTTCCGGCGTCCACGGAGGCTCCATGACGACTTTGACTTCGACGTCGTTGACCTCCTCCATCGCCGAGACAAAAGTCTTACTCTGAGCAATCAACTGTGGACCAGCAGGACACATCGGACTGGTCATCGTCATCTCGATCTTGACATCAAACTTTTCATCCTCGATCGGTTCGAGATCCACCACATAAATTAGCCCCAAATCGACGATATTTACGAAAAGCTCTGGATCAATGACATTCTTGAGTTGTTCACGGACCGCGGCTTCACCAAATTCCGCCGGTGCCGATCCGGCATTCTGTTCTGGCACCTGCTGCGCCTCCTGTGAATTATCGGGCAGGACAGGGGCATCATCAGCCGGATTCGGATTTTCCGAGTTTGACATCGGGAACCACCTTTGACATGACAGAAAACAAGACTACTCAAGTCAACTTAATTTTGACGAACAGTTGTCCGTCGTCAACCTTGACTTCATGCGAGGTCGTGGCTTGAGTCGCAGGCATCGTCAGCGCTTCGCCGCTACGTACACAAAACCGCGCACCATGGCGGGGACAGGCAATCTGATCCCCGTCAAGCTGGCCTTCGCCGAGTGGTCCACCGTCGTGCGTGCAAACATCATCCAGACAATAAAATTGCCCATCCAGATGAAACAACACCACCATCGCCTCGTCGACCTCCGCGGTCATTTTCCCTGGATCAGGGATTTCTGACACCGCGCAGACTTTGACAAATTCAGACATGAACTACGATCCCATCTTTGCATTGCGTCAGTTTGACAGCCGGCCCCAGGCCGAAATGATTCAATCGGCACCGCTGGTCAATCGTATTCACGGACTTTTCGTGCAATCGCCAGCCCCAGCGCCTGCCGAACGCTATCAATCGTAATGCGATCAAAGATTTTCTGGAAAAACCCCGTGACGATCATCCGCACCGCTTCACGGCGGGAAAAGCCCCGGCACATGGCATAAAAGATCAACTCCTCGTCAATCTTACCGGTCGTCGATCCGTGGGTACAGCGAACGTCGTCCGCTTCAATTTCCAACCCAGGTATCGAATCAGCGCGAGCACTAGTAGACAGGAGCAAATTATCGTTACGTTGATAGCCGTCGGTCCGCTGGGCCTGCGGATCCACCTTGATCATTCCTCTCCAGACCGTGCGGGCACGATCCTGCAACGCTGTTTTGTAGAGAAAATCACTGTGACACGAAGCCACCTCATGATGCTGTAGCGTGTGATAAGAAAGGTGCTGCCTCCCTTCGGCAAACATCACTCCGTTGACCTGGCAATTGGCACCAGGCCCCACCATGCCAACATGCTGATTCACCTTCGCGAGCCGACTGCCCATGGCGGCAATCGTCCATTGCAAATTCGCGTCCTGACCAAGCACGGCCTTCTGATGCGAAAAATGCCATACCCCCGTCGCCCAGTCCTGGAGGTTAACGTAGCGTAAATTCGCACCGGCACCGACCACCAGCTCAACACCCCCACAATGCATTCCGCCAGCGGTTGGATTCAGGCTCGCGGTTTCGCTGAGTAACGTCGCCTCTGCTCCCTCCTCGAGGATCACCAGGGTGTGGCCCAGGTCAACACCGCCGTCCGTGATCGCTGAGAAAGCGTGAAAAGGCTCGTCAACAACCACGCCACGCGGCACATACAACAAGGTTCCACCGGACCACCAGGCACCATGTAAAGCCGCAAAACGATCGTAATTGACATCAAAAGCTCGCCGCATCAAATGCGGTTGAATCTTTTCCGGATGTGCTGAGACAAGCTTCCCCAAATCACCGAACAAGACACCACGTTCTTGCCAGCGTGCCTCACACTGCGATTTTACCGAAGAACTATCGAGGGAAACCGTCGCGCCACCCAACTCGATCCCAGCTGCCAATTGTGGCTGCGGTAGCTCGACACTTTCCGGTGGAGAACTATCGAGACCATAACGCTGTAAACCAAACATCCGAATATCCGTCCGCAGCCACTCTTCGTGACTGCGATTCGGCCAATCGAGTTCGCCAAATGCCTGCCAGGCCTGTCGGCGCTGGGTGGCCAACCATTCAGGTTCCTGACGAGAGGCCAGAAAAGCAGAAAATGAGGCGTCATCAAATGCTATTTGAGCGGAAGCTTGCATCGATTTCTTTTGATTGAACTGGGGACACCCGAAGGCAATCCGATCCGTGTCAGTAAACCTCTCTATTGAATCTGGGGCCGACTCCACACCAACGTTGAACAATCTGGCCCACATACTCTCAAATATCAGACTGCAAGCACCGTGAAACACGCCTCACGGCGATCCATCAGGGAGTACCAGCAGCAATTGTCCACGCTACCCTGCGACAAAACCTGGTCCCGGCCACGCCGCGTCTCTGAACTATCCCACGGACCCTTCCATTTGAAGTTGGATCAGGCGGTTCATTTCGACCGCGTATTCCATGGGAAGTTCCTTGACCAATGGTTCAATGAATCCATTGACAATCATCGTACTGGCTTCCGCCTCACTGAGCCCACGACTGGTCAGATAGAACAACTGCTCTTCACCAATGCGAGACACACTGGCCTCGTGCCCAATCGACGTGTCTTGCTCGGCGATTTCGATGTAAGGATACGTATCGCTCCGACTGTGCTCGTCCAGAATCAATGCGTCACAGACGACATTACACTTCGTGTTCGTCGCACCTTTCTCCACTTTGACTAAACCGCGGTAACTGCTGCGTCCACCATTCTTGGATATGGACTTGGAGATGATCTGCCCCGTCGTATTCGGTGCGGCATGCACCAATTTAGCTCCTGCGTCCTGGTGCTGGCCCTTGCCTGAGAAGGCAATCGAGAGGATCTCTCCCCGGGCCCCCGGTTCCATCATATAGACCGCCGGATATTTCATCGTCAGCTGACTACCCAGGTTGCCGTCAACCCACTCCATCGTCGCATCCTGGTAGGCCATCGCTCGCTTGGTCACCAGGTTGTAGATATTGTTGGCCCAGTTCTGAATTGTCGTGTAGCGGCAGCGAGCACCTTTCTTGACCACGACCTCGACCACGGCCGAATGCAGACTCTCGCTGCTGTACATGGGTGCAGTGCAACCTTCCACGTAGTGCACCGAAGCGCCCTCGTCGACGATGATCAAGGTGCGTTCAAATTGGCCCATATTCTCGGCATTGATGCGAAAATAAGCCTGCAAGGGAAACTCAATCTTCACTCCCGGCGGGACGTAAATAAAGGAACCGCCTGACCAGACTGCCGAATTCAAGGCAGAGAACTTGTTGTCGTCGGGTGGAATGATCTTGCCAAAGTGCTCGCGCAGTAAATCTGGATGCTCTCGAACCGCCGTGTCCGTATCCAAAAACACAACACCCTGCTCAGTCAAATCATCCTTCAGTGAACCGTAGACCACTTCACTTTCGAATTGGGCTTTGACACCCGACAGGAACTCACGTTCGGCCTGCGGAATCCCCAGCTTGTCAAATGTCTCTTTGATTTCTTCTGGAACATCATCCCAGGTTTTGCCCTGCTGCTCCGTCGGCTTGAGGTAGTAATAGATGTCCTGAAAATCAATATTGATACCGCCACCCCAACGAGGCATCGGCTTGGAATTAAAAACTTCCAGAGACTTCAAACGAAAATCCCGCATCCAACCCGGTTCATCCTTCATTTCGGAGATCTGCGCGACGATGTCGGCATCCAAACCCTTGCGAGCTCGAAAGACACCTTCGGTCGCGGTCCGAAAATCGTACTTATTGATTTCGCCAATCTGATCTGGCGTTTCTTCCACTCTGCTGTCGATCGACATTCATCCACTTTCTGTCGGCGTGACGTTATGGATCTCCCGCGGACGCAGGCTACAAGCCTGTACCACCGGCTCAACCGCAAGTTACACCGTCTCTTCCTGCTGAATCATCTGCTGGTTCTGTGCCTCTGCCTCTGGATACTGTGACCGGATTCGATCGTAACCGTGCTGGTAAAGTTCGACCGCCAACTCGGGGCCCCCTTTTTCGACAATCCGTCCACCGAGAATTACGTGCGTGACATCCGGGGGATTATGCTCGAGTAGCTTGTCATGGTGGGTAATAATCAATAGCCCCATCTTCGCCCGACCAATCTCAGCGATACTCTCACTGGCCAGCCGCACCGCATCGGCATCTAACCCACTATCGGTCTCATCCAGCACAGCAAACTTGGGTTGCAACATCGCCAACTGCAGAATCTCGGCGCGTTTCATCTCACCGCCGGAAAAACCGTCGTTGACATACCTGCGGGCAAACTCGACATCCATCCGCAAATGCTCCATTTTGCCTTTGAGCTCTTTGCGGAAGTCGCGCATCGGGATCAGCTCTTCCCCCTCTTTGCGCTCAGGATGGCGTACATTCGTGGTCGCATGCCGTAAAAAGTCGGCCATCTTCACGCCTGGAATGGCAATCGGTCGCTGAAAAGCCAGGAAGAGTCCAGCTCGCGCACGTTCCTCTGGTGACATCCCAAGTACATTCTCACCGTTCAGCTCGATCGAACCCGCGGTAACCTCGTAATTGGGGTGTCCCATCACAGCCAGGCCAAGCGTACTTTTCCCCGATCCGTTGGGTCCCATCAAGGCGTGCGTCTCTCCACGCTCCATCCGCAAATCGACGCCACGAAGGATCGGCTTGCCTTCGACAGACACATGGAGACCAGCAATTTCAAGCGTATCAGTCATAAAGTCTCTTGATCCTAAAAGCTCAGCAAAACTGTGTCACAGGCCCCATCTCTCCGGTGCTACCAGGACACGTCAAGCGGTACGAAGCCAGGAAACCTGCACTCGTTGGAGCCGCCTCTCCATCTAACTACGCTCAACCGGTAATCTTCTGATGATCCGTCATGGGATCAATCTCGCCACCGGCGGCTTCGACGTAACCCGAGTGATGGGGTACCGGCAATTCATCCTCCACTTTGTGTCCCCGTGGCAGGTCTTTCTTCTTGGCGATCCGGTGCCCTTTGATCTGATCTTGGATGCGCATCAGGCCTTCCAGCAATGCCTCTGGCCGCGGCGGACAACCGGGGACGTAGACATCCACCGGAACCACAAGATCAACCCCCTTCACGACGTGATAACCCCACTTGAAATAGGGTCCCCCGCCCACCGTACAGGCACCCATCGCGATCACAAACTTCGGGTCCGGCATCATGTTGTAGAGGCGGCGTACGCGACTGGCCATCTTGTAGGTCACGGTACCGGCCACAATCATCAAGTCGGCCTGGCGAGGAGTGGCGCGAAAAGCACCAGCCCCAAACCGATCCATATCGTAGCGACTCGCACCCGCGGCCATCATTTCGATCGCGCAGCAGGCCAAGCCAAAGGTCATCGGCCAAATGCTCGATTGTCGAGCCCAGTTAATGCCCTGCTCGACCGTCGTGATGATCAAATTCTCTTCAAATTGACCCTCAATCCAGGGTTGTGTCATGGTTACTTCCAGCGCGATACGGTGTTAATTGTTGGGACACCTGCGTGCGCGACTCACGTCACGACCGCAGACGGAATTCTCAAAACCATTTTGCCAGAGGAGGACACCAGTCTCGGTATCTGTCCGGCATACTTACTCAGGGTGTCACCCCACTCCGCTAACACTGACACTGATTCAATTCAAACGTACAACAAGGTTCGCCGTCGAGTCGGCACTGTGACAATGTGACCGGCTCACCGAGTACCTCCGAAAACAACATTCGCTCCATCGCGCAAATCGTACGATCCTGTTCGGCCAATTCCGGGTAGGGGCACGCCAACGCGGTCAATACGGGTAAATCCTGCGAACCATCCACAGTAAAGGGAACGCTCCGCTGGCGAAACAACTCGGCAACCGCCTCCATCCGTGTGCTGACGTCGTCACCTTCAATCTGGCTGTCATAGACCTCCGCCAAACGCGCGGAAATCCGCTGCAGCAAGCCGCGGCGAATTTCGAGATCCCGAATCTCCCCAATCTCGCGCCACAAGGCGATCGCCAGATCCGCAAAATTTGCCCCTGTCTGACGCCGGCCCTTTTCCGAGAGCACATAGCGATGACTGGGACGTCCCCGCTTGGCTCGCATGGTCTCCCGCTCGATCAACTCGCCGGCCTGCAAACGCGTCAGCCGTTGCCGGATCGCGGTCGCGGTGACCCCCATCGCCAGCGACAACTCGGCCACGGTCATGCCCTCACCCTTGCGCAGCAAATCGAGTAGCGCAGCGTCGTTTTCGGGCAAATTCATCCGGACCATACGGAATGCTCTGTTTTCACTATCTGCCATAAACTGCCCCCGCATTGCTCGCCGCCAGCGGCGACATTGGGGGAGTCTCTTTGTCAGACGCCTAGTGTACGAGTCGTGATCCTTTTTCACAACCATGCATGTGAAAAATGTAATTGGGCTGTCTGAAGAACACCTAAAACATTGACAGAACAGAAGTTATACGTTACGAAACGGCGACAATTCAGGGATCACCCTCTTGGAGGCTTGGCTGGTGCTGATGTTCCACACGCGCAAGAAAACCCCGCTGCTTCCCGCGGCCTGGGCCCCATTGTTGATGTTTTCTGTGCTCGAACTGCTAGAGCCGACTCTTGCACAGGCCCAGGAGGCCAACGCACCAGCCGCTGAAAACGGTGCGGCAACGACCATCCAGGATCAAATTAACAGTGGGTTTGAAGGGATCGTCAAGATCCTCGCGGGATTACTCTTCTATGAAGTGCCCCTGGGATTCGGAGGCCACTCGGCGCCATTCATCTTGCTAGTGCTGATTTTTGGGGGGATTTTTTTCACCCTGCGTTTTGGCTTCATCAATTTACGGCTGTTTCGGCATTCGATCGACGTGATTCGCGGCAAGTACGATCGACCGGAAGATGAAGGAGAAATCACGCACTTCCAGGCGCTCACGTCGGCGCTC
>PBOG01000233.1 GCA_002724245.1 Planctomycetaceae bacterium | reverse complement strand
GCCACGGTGGTCCACCACGCGGAGAAAGCGAAACAGCAGTGGGTGATCGAGTGGCTCCAGCAATCGCACTTCCAGGGGCGATGCGGGGTCGCGCGGCGAGCGGACTTGCCACCGCGAGGGGAGGGGGCGGGTGTGATCGGCTGGGCCGGATGTAAACACTTTGACAAACGATTTCGCCAGATGTTGCCCCGTGGCGTCGCGCAAACTGACCCCCACTACAAGCCGGTACTTTTTGCCGGCCGAAAGCACGGGACCAAAATCCTCCCGCAAATTGACACCCTGTTTTACCCGCCCCGGGTGAATCCAGAGCGTCAACCGCTTCGCGTCTTTCGACCATAACTCGGTGCGGCGCCACGGGTCGTGAACCGGCTCGCCGTGCTGGTCGAGCAGTGCGAAATGATTAAAGACTTCGCGTCCCTCGCGCATCGGTTTGGAGAAGTGAATGTAGAACTTCAAGTGGTTGGCCGGCAGTCTGTCCGCGGTCGGATAGATGCGTTCGACCACAGGGGCCGCAGTGGGCGGCCGCGGAGGGGCCGTGTAGAGGACGGCACTCGATTGGCTGTCCGGGGCCACGGCGGCGTAGCTGTGCCCGTAGACTAGCGGCCGCCGCGGAGAAAAAACCAGCCAGCTACCGGCGCGCTGATATTTCCCGAACAAAGGTGCAGTGGCGTCTCGCAAGCGAAAAACCAGCAGCCGCCGCGCATCTCGGGCGGAAATCGACGCGCCCTCTGCGAACCGAGCTTGATCGGCTGGTGACAACAAGCGGCGCACTTCGACGCGCAGACCGATCTCGTCCACCGCGCGAACGGTCACTTCGGCCGGGTCGGCGGCTGACAGGAAGCACGCTAGCAAGAATGCAGCCATGGTTACGGCAGAGCTAGCGGTTCGAACACGGACCCTTGTTTCGTCTCGCGTACGACCAGCGCGTGCGCGGGTCCCAGACGATCCATCAACTTGACGCCGTGAAAGGCCGCGACCATCTCAATGCGGGGCGTAGCGGGTTGGTTGCCCTTCAATCGCCGGACTGCCTTTTCGTTGGTCGCCTTGTCGCCGACTAGCAGGCTTTGCTCAAACTTGACTGTCCAATAAGGGCTCGGGCCGAACGGCCGGCGCTTGTGGTGAAAACGAAAGGTGCTTGCCAGGACATAAGGCTTTCCGTTCTTCTCGTAGACGAACATGTCGAGCGGTCGATTGCCGGAACCGAGCTCGATCATACTGATGCCTTTCACTTCGGCTCCCGGCTGCAGCGCGTCGATGGGATACTTCACGACTGGCGTGCAGCTGAATGCACCGACGACGTATGTCTTGCCGTCTTCCTTCAGGGGAATCACGACGCTCATCGGCGCCTTGGTCTCCCAGCGGCCGTGGGCAACGTGATAGGTTTCCGCAGAAAATGACGATGTCTTCTGCGCGTGGCTGAGCGGCGCCGCGATGCTGAAGATCTTGGAGGCGAACTCCTCGTTGCTCCGGCCGGCGGCGACGATTTGCGAGTCGGCCCAGGCGACGTCGGTCACTGCGGTCACCTTGGCGTCGCCGGCCTTTAATTGCACGGCGGCGAATTCGACTTTCTCCAGCTCCAGCTCACCCACTTCTCCCGCTCCGTTGACGGTCAGAATCGCCAACGACTTGTCATCCTGACGCCGCACGGCGAAGTAGGCCACGCCGGAGGCGGGATTGACGGCCATATCGATGATCGAGATGCCCTCGGCCTTTGCGCCCAGGGGAGCGGCGAGCCTGGCTTCGATGTTGGTGATCGCCTGTTTCAGCTGCGGCTGTTTCTGTGTATCACCGGTCTTGATGGCGACGACTTGAGCGCCGGCCCCGTCGCCCACCAGCAGTACTCCCTGGGGAGCAAACGTGATGACGTTGATCGATTTCAGGTGGGGTGAACCGGTGACCGACTTCTCGATCACATCCTCCGCCCTGAGAACGGGCGTCATTGTAAAGAGGGCGGCGAGCGTTAGCGCAACGAATGAGCGGGCCATGACGCGGCTCCTTGGAAATCCATGTTAGCGTGTTCACAACGGTCCGATCATCGTACCCGCCCAATCCCCCGACCGCCACCGCTCGGCCTGTCGAGGGGGACCCAAGCTGAATGGGCTTCAACGGCTTGTGGCCCTCAATCAGGGAAAAGAGTCTGGGTCCCGTCGCCCCTCTTGCCGCCAGGGCGAGTTCGGGCTGGGCCACGCGCGGTCCTCGCCAGCCTCTCTCTGGTTGGCGTCTGGGTACACCAACCAGGCCACGTAGGAATACAGAAAAGAGCGCACCACCCAAGCTCGCGACCATCGCTGTGATTAACTCGGACGTATACAGACGGTGGTATCAGGATTGTCACGCGATGTGACGGCCAGACGGGCGACGCGGGCGCGGAATCTGGCATGTTGATCCGGACTTCCCAGATCACAGGCAGGAACGTGGCTTGACGTACTGTGCAGCAGGTGCTCTGGTATGTGAATGGCCCATGGGTTGGACGGTCGGTGATGTCCAGTTGGAAATTGCAGATCACGATACGCCTTAAGGATGGACAGGGATGATGCGATTTGCCTTGCCCGCGACGCTTTTCGTCTTGCTTGTTTCCCCGATATTCTCGGGGGACGCAAAGGAAGACGCGGCGAAGTTGGAGGAGAGGTATCAGCAGCTGTTGAAAAGTCGTCCTGCGCTGCGCCGGAAGGTGGAGAGTGGCGAAGTCACCCAAGCACAAATTATTGCCCGCTTGAGGACGACCGAGACAGGTAGACCGGCGGGTTCGCCGAATGATGGCGCGAAAGGTCAGGACCGGCGTTATCGCGATCGTCGACGAAAGAGTGGCAAGAAAGGTCAGGATCGACGTTATCGCAATCGGCGACGAACCGAAGTCAAGGATCCCGCAGGCTACCAGACAAAAGGGAAGCAGATCTTTTCCGGTCCGCAAAAGGGGGAAAAATTACCTGCTCTCAAAGTGACCAGCCTCTTTGGAGACACCAAAGGCAAAGCATTCGACCTCATCAAACGGGCGGGCAATCGGCCCCAGATTCTGTTCTTTCAGGACGCCATCTTCGGTGAAGTTCCCTGCTTGTTCCAATTTGCGGACGCCATTCGCCAGGTGAATGAGAAAACGGAGGAGGAGGTTCAGATCGCGTGCATCTTCCTGGCTGACGATACGAATGCAATCACGAGCCGGTATGCTCGAATATTCGGCGGCCTTCGTGAACGCGGTGTCAGTGTGATCGCGGTTGCCCCGGGCGGCCGAAATGGTCCCGGAAGTTACGGGCTGAATCGCAACATCGCCCAGACGATTCTTGTTGCCAAAGATGGCAAAGTGACTTGGAACTTTGTTTCTGAACAGGGGCTGCTGTTCGCCGATCCGCACATTCTGGGGGCGGTGGCGGAAGTGGTGGGAGAGAAACATGAGACGGTAGCCGCCTGGCTGAACGCAACGGGCTCTGACGATCGAGTACGAGCCAACGAGGAACGTGCGCGACGCCAAAGGGAATTGCGGACCAAACTCGGAGAGTTTGTCGAAGCGGGGAAATTGACTCGGAAAGAGGCTGGAGAGTTATATCGCGCCGCCTTCGGCGACGGTGCAGATCGCCGTAGCAGGTAAGGTCTTCCAGTCAGCGTCTCACCTGGCGATACAGCGTCCGCCGCTTCTGATTACCAGGCTGATGTGTGCCAGTGACTACCGGCTCTGAAAGCCGTACTTTGTGACCGAAATCCGGCGTCCGCAAACGGAACGCCACCGATTAATGCTGGTCGGTATTTTAGCAGGACAACTGAGTCATGCGGATGTTGTCCATTGCTAACGTATTTCCTGTCGCGTCTTTGAGTTTGCGGCTGGCCAACCCGAGAAAGATGTGATTGCCTTGAGCGTTGTGGTCGTAGTACGGCAATGGGCTTGCGTTCAGCATTACCGAGTCACCTTCGGCGCGCCGCACGTAACCATTCACGCGTTTGTCGGTCGTATCGATGATCAGTTTCATCCCGAACCACGGGCCAATGGGTGCCAGATTGCCGATCCAGTGCTGAGTTTTGCCGAAGTTCTGTCGGCTGCCGTCTTGGTCCGACTGTTCGATTCCCACCAGGTCGCGGCGGTCCTGCCAGGTGTAGATGATGGCCAGCGTCCTGTCGTGCCGATCCTGAACGCGGAACGCCGGCATATTTGCGGCAAGGCTTTCTTGTCGAGAGGCAATTTCGACGGAAAATACTCCAGGGCGGATTTGCACTGCGTGTTTCGGCACCAGGTCGCTGAAATTCGTCTGGTTGAGATTGCCCATCGCCACGCGATTTCCGGCGTGTCGTACAACTTTCCAGGACTTGTCCCAGACCAGGTTTGCGTAGTTGCTGTTTTCGTACCAGCCTGCGACGCCGATCAAGCGCGATTGCCCGGCAAAGGCAGCGCCTTCGAGGTCACAATTCCACACGAGTCTCCCGCGGTCGGCGGGCGCATTGAACGTGATAATCCTGAAACGGCCGGGGTCTGTGGCTCCGCCGCCCTTCACGTCGCGGCAAAAGCAACCCGGTTGTGGTCTGGTAAGCCAGACTGTCGCGCATCACTCTGAATGTGATGGGATCCACTAATGCTGCTGCCGATTTGCAGATACATGGAGCAGAGATAGTGCCTGAACCGCAGAAAGTTGACCAGCCGAACTCGGACCAAACTGGTCCGGTCCAAGGCAAACCTCAGTTTTCCATCCGTAATCTGCTCGTCTGGACAACCATCGTATCTGTTGGCGTGGTGATTACGACTGCCACGCTCTCTGAGGTGGGGTACTATGACATTGGGGTCCTCCTGGCGATTACTAACCTCAGCATTTATAGCATTGCGGTGTGCGGGCTGTGGACACTTGTCAAGAATCTAAAATCGTTTGACTTCTGGCTCCCTGCTGGCATGAGCGTCTTCTTGCCAGTCTTCTTCCTGCTGTATTCAGCAGGAAAATTTGGCGATTCTCTGCTGGAAGGTATCTCCGCGGTGACCTTATTCCTCGGCATTCCCTATGGAGTGGGTTTGCTTGCGCTCATGGCCCGCAGAACATCCACGCGGGGCTTTTCATTGGCCATGCTTGTCTTCTGCGTTGGGTCTTGGCTGTGGTGGATGGCTTGTGCGGCCATAGTCTGGCTCGGGGCCAGCGGTGCAGTGCTGTGAACGCGCATTGCTCTCGATACGCTCCCAATCCCATAGCCTGCTGGGCTGATGAGGTACGGCCCGACGAATCTGTATGGCGTCCGACCGGCCAACGAACATGCATCACCTGTCGCGTGGCGCCGTTTCCATATTGGGCCAACCGGAAGCGTCTGGGCCTTTTGCTGCAGAGAGTCACGGCCGTCTAACGAGACTGGCGGACTCATCATGTAAGTTACCAGATCGTTTGTGACGGCCAACTTTGCGGGCATGTTCACGTTACATACAATGGCTCTCGTCACTGCGGGTACCAGGTTTAAATTGTCTCGCGCCGCGAAATGCCGCATAGCAAGACGATGTTCCCGCGCCGTTTATGCGTTGTGAGTTGTCCATGTCCCGTCAGGCTGGCCCGGGTCGATGACGGCCTGGTGAACCTGGTCGTTGTCTGTAAATCCACGAATCGATATGTGCACGCTGTTGTTCGTTGTTTTGGTATCCCAGCAACCGACGTTTCAGATCCCGGTACCACCCAATACTGGTATTTGCACCGTCGAGACCTGGAAGAAGGCCTGGCCTGGATGCCGCTACGAGGATGGTATCACGGAGAGGCACCTTTCGGTCGTCAAAACCCCGAACGGAAACGCGTTTCGCGTTGATTATGCACCTGGCCAGATTGGCCCTGAGCGGGGCG
>PBOG01000232.1 GCA_002724245.1 Planctomycetaceae bacterium | reverse complement strand
CAGCACCAGCACTTCGTCAAGCATGCCTCGCTGTTGGAGGTCGGTGAGTAGCGCGGAAGCAGGCTGGTCCATGGGGGGCAGTAGTGCGGCTTTCAGCGTATTGAAATTGTCGCTGTGGGCGTCCCAGGAATTGTTTATCGAGGAATTGGCCAGCACACAAGAAACACCGGCTTCCACCAATCGCCGCGCCAGGAAGGTGCCCTGCC
Source organism: Planctomycetaceae bacterium (assembly GCA_002724245.1). GTDB lineage: Bacteria > Planctomycetota > Planctomycetia > Pirellulales > Pirellulaceae > UBA9264. The sequence goes on along the minus strand of PBOG01000232.1, from coordinate 6,425 downwards.
CCATCGCGTTGGGATCGTACATCTCCCGGAGCCGCCGCGGTTCACGGTTGAAATTAAATGCCTGCTGGCCCTGTTGGCCTGCCAGGAGTTTGTACGAGGTTTGCCGAAACGCGTTCCACTTCTGGCCGGTGGATGGTCCGGCTGTGGAAGTGTTTCGGTGCCCGAGTGAGGCGAGGATTTGTCGTCGCTGCCGCAAGCGGCGGGGTGAGATGTCCACTGGGAGGGTGAGCCCCGTCGGGAGGCGATAGCGTCCCACAGTTGTGTCTGGAATGGCCCCAGAGTCGAAGACGCCACAGGCGGCCCCGAGTTGTAACGGAAGCGTGTAACGGAAGCGATTGCGGAGTTGCCGGTCATTAGGGAGCGCTACGAAATTGGGTAGCCCTGCGGAGGTGGTGGCCCCAAGCCGATGTGCCACGACGGCGCCCACGGAGGGAAACCGATTGACCTTTTCGAGCGAGACGCCGGCGGCTTGATTGTCGTAGCCGGTCAACACCCAGTGTAATCCAGGGCTATGGTCACGGCGTGCAAGTGTCCATATAGGCGCTGCGCACCACGTTGTAGAGAGCGTTATGCCTCGCCAAACGGGGTAGATGCTCGCCAATCCGGAAACCGGTGGATTGTGTCGCGATCGACTTGAAACTTCCGCGAATTTCCGCCGGGGAAGCAGGCTTGGGATCCCAGCTTTCCAACTGCCTCATGCCACCTTCCTGCAGGAGGATGATCACGGACCTTGCAGGAGCGACGGGGCTTGGTGCACTTTCGCCAGGCCGTGGTGACGTGGCAAGTGCCGCTCCCAGGGTGAGTTGACTGTGGAGAAATCGCCGACGTGGGACGCCGTGACGCAAACGTGGGATGGATGAATCTCCGCAGGGTTGCCGGAGTCATACTATTGCAGCAGGCCGGAACGACACCTATTACGGCTGTCGCTGGCGTCATGGCAATATCACGGTGGGATTCAGGGTTCGCGTTCCAACCTCGCCTCACCTGGATGCTGACCGGGTCGGGAGTACCCACGTTATCATGAAGGGCGCCCGCCTGAGCTAGTTGCGACGGTGTCTCCCGCACACCCTGGTTGCGCAGGCCTTGGTGTGCGGCGAAGGGTGGGCGTCATTGCGCTCCACCTGAGCCGAGTTGCCAACCCAGTTTGCATGGTAGCGTTTTGGGTGGGGCAGCAACGTCTTGCTGAACAGGACACACGGTATGACGCTGCCCGGTGCTGAGGTGGTGGCGTGGCAATTTTCCGACAGCGGCGAGGGCGTTTACTGACGGCCGGAGTCCCGGCGATCTGAGTCCGGTCCTCGCTGCGCGTCCTCTTTTCCGGATGCCTCTCTGGCTTTTTCCTTTTTTCGCTGCTCCATTCTGAGGAAAAATCGCCGTTTGGCTTCCTCCCTTCTGGACGATGCAGATTCTTTGCCCTGGTCTTCTGGCGGCGGGGCTTTACCGGTTTGGGGTTCTTTACCGGGCTGGCCAGTGGGTGGGGTTGAATTCTCCGCAGGTTTGGGTTCTTGGCGTTTGACGTACAGCGCCCAGTTGTGCAGGACGCCGAAACGATCGCTGCGTGTGTTACGGATAATCAACTGCCAAACGCCTTTGACGCTCTTGCCGTTGAAAGCGGACAGGCTTGGCTGCCGCTTGTCGGTCGCCTCCGGCTTGTGCGGTCCTCGGAAGGGGGGACGGGCCTTGGTGATTGGCGTTTCCGCCTGGTCGTCAAAGAGCGTCCCGTCGAAGTGGTCGTCGCGACCACCAACTTCGGTAAACAGTTCAATCCGTTGACCATCCGGGCCCGTCAGAAAGGCGTGCAAGCCGTGGACGTAGGAATGAGTGATGGAGAGTTGTAGATTCACGTCGGCAATCGGGAAGTCATCCGAGATATCAATCTCAGAGATGATCGTTTTCCGAGGCGGCATCGGGATCGCCTCGTCATTCGCATAGCGGCCCTCGATTACCTGGGCTTCCGGTTGCAGTACTTCCTCAGTGGTAATTAGCCCATCTCGGTTTGCGTCGTAGGAGGAAAACTCAGTCAGCTTCTCGTTGGTCCATTCTTTGGCATATTCCGACATGGCGACTTGGCCGTCGCGATTCTTGTCCATTTGCGTGAACCACTCCGGCAACCCCTCCACGGCCGCGGTCGCTTCTTCTTGCACCTGGTTGAGATAGTCTTGCAGTTCTTCTCGCGTGATTTCCCCATTGATGTCGACGTCGATCTCGTTCGCGGGGAAACCGAGTTTGACCACCTCCTGGTATTCCAGTCGACCGTTACGATTCGCGTCAAACCGGCCCATAATTTCGCCCGAAAGGCGATTGCCCCGCCAGCGGGCTTCATCGCGGCGGCGACGTTCCTCGGACCCCATGCGTCGGACACGCCGATCCTTGGAGACGAGTCCGCCCGTACGACCTGCTTTTCGCCAGATCTCTTGACTGGACGCGTCGAGCATACGACGTCGGGCGTACCGTTGCGCAAGCTCCATCAAACTCAAACGGCCGTCTTTGTTCAGGTCCATCTCAAACGGATCTCGATTGGTCCAACGACTCCTGGACGCCTCGATGACGTCCACAAATCCGTCTCCGTTGGCGTCGTAGCGGCGCATCGTGTTGCCCGCCTCGACAAGGTCCCCTTTGTTGTAGCGGTATTTGATGTAGGGAAGGCCGAAGTCGGGGACCATGGCCTCATTCGGTTTCGGCCCGAAGGGAATGACGGTCTGCTCGCCACCAGGCCGAATGTCTTCTCGCCAGCTACCGTTCCGCCGCGAGTAGTAGACGCGAATGATGTTTTGAAGACGCTCGATGGAGATCGGCTTTTCCCGCCACGAACGCGATTGCCGGTCTGTAATCCTCTCGAAATAGGGGCGTGCGCGGGCCGTGATTTCATCGGGAGATATTTGCCCGTCTTCATTCTTGTCAAGGCGCAGTAATGCTTCACGGATGCCAGGCTGCGCAAACGCCGACTGCCCGGTTGCCAGGTGTATTCCAAGCAGTGCCACGGCGAGATGAATCAGCCGAAGGCATCGTGGGCATTGGTGCATGGTGAAGTCCTGTAGCGTTTAACGGCCCCGAGAATTGCGGGAAGAACCTCTGGACGACCCGCGTGAAGAACGCTGTTGGCCACCTGACGAACGTTGTGAGCCGCGGGAACTCCCCCCCGACGAGCGCGACGACCCGGTCGAAGTATTGCTGCGAGGCGACACCGTGCGTGTCGTGATGCTGGGTCTTGAGGAATTGCCGCCACCGGCGGAAAAAATCTCTTGCAGCTTCGCCTGGATTGCAGGTGCGCTTGTCGACGTAATGATTTCCATGGACTGGACGCTGCGCGCATCTACGATATCGACAAGCTGCTGCACCTCGCTAAACAGCTGAGCTGGGGCCGTAACAATCAGCGAGTTGCTGGGTTCATGGATAGCGATGGTCATCTGCGGTTCCCGGTTAGGTGGCGCGCTGCGTCCGCCCCGACCGCGTCGATCATCGCGGCGGTCGTCACCGGAACGCCGCTCGGAACGGCCCCGATCGTCAGAGTCACGCCGGCGCTCATCATCACGTTGGCGGGATCGGTCTTGGGAACCACCTCCGCGAGACTGATTGTTTCCTCCCGTGGTGGCCGCCACGCGATTCCCGAAAGCGCTGCGGATCACACTGGCCACCTCACTGGCGCGGGTGTGTTTCAGTTCGATCACGTGGGGTGTCCCGTAGGTTTCCACGGCAGTGATCCCGTTATCCTTGTCGACGATCTCTAAATAGCGTTCGATGGTCTCCACGTCCTGAACCGTCCCCTGCGCGATCAAACGATTCAGACGTGAATCGGCGACTATGGTAATCGTGCCCGCGGACAAAGTGGCGGTACCGTCTTGGGAGGTGACGATACTGCCCAGGTAGAAGCCCGTCGATACAGTTCCGTTCACCAGGGAGCCAGTTTCCGCCTCCTGGGCCGTGACACCACCATCGAGCAGTTCGCCAAGCATCCGCAGGGCGTCGACCGGCTTGGTGTATTTGAGGTAGAAGACGACTGGTGGTGAAGGCGTGCTGTCAGTTGTGCCCGACAAAGTCTGCATTAGCTGCTCCAGACGGTCGAGCGCCTGTGGGTCATCACACTGCAGCAACAGGCCGCGGGGGGTAACTTGGCAGCGAATCGGTGGGTCCTGGCTACGGAGGTCATTGGTCAGGTAGCGGGCTGGCGCTGGCTTGGGGGCCACCGGGGACGGTATTGCCCCCTTGGTGGCGTCGCCGTTGATGATGCGTTCTTTGACCGTTTCGGTTGGGGTCGAACTGGCGTACAGAATGATCGGATTCCCGTCACGCCAGAATTGGGCGGCCAATTCCAACTGAGCGATGCCGGCCGCGCCCACTACCGAGAGGAGTCGGCTTGTCCCGTTTCCGGTCTTGCCAGGCAAGACGTCAATCTGCGAGATGATCTTTTTGATTTGGACGATCTGTTCGGTTGTGGCGCGGACAAACAACCGGCGTGTGGCGGGATCTGCGTCAATTTTCGGCGGTGCCGCCGCAGAGGTGTTGAAGCTCGTGGACGTCTCGTAGCGGCGATTACGGTCACCGCCCCGGCGGTCATCCCGCCGCCAGTCGTCACGCCGGCGATCATCTCGACGCCAATCGTCGCGGCGATCATCACGCCCCCGGTTGTCACGCCAGCGGTCACTTGAGTAACCAGAATACGAGGTGGTCGGGTCCGATAACTCGAGCATCTCCTCCAGCAGTGAGATAGCGAAATACGGATCGATGTTGGTGAGCTGGATGACTTCGAAAACCGTGTCGGACGCCTGCAGTTGAGATACCGTCTGCGCGATTTCCTCATGGATTGCGGGACCCCCGAGCGCCACGATGCTGCTGGTCGAGGCGTCCATAGAAAGACGGACCTGTTTTCCAGCAAGCATGGTCACGAGCACGTTGTATACAGTGTCGACGTTGCCGCCGGCTACGCGGTGCGAACGCAGTTCGGCCGTACCGTCGGTCGTCGAAAGGCTGTCCATGGGGTGATCAAGATCCTTGATCAGGCTCTCAATCAGGGTAATCTTTTCGGCCAGACCACTGACAAAAATATTCTTTCCCGTGAGGTCGGAGGTGACGCTGACATCGATACCAATGGACTCACCGGTTGCGAGACCCAGGTGCGGACGGACCACGGTGAGAATGTCGTCAGCATCGGCGTGCTTCAAGCTGAACGTGCGCACCGCATTTCCATTGTCGAGGGTGCCGGGTCGTGAGCCCGCGAGGATGGCGTGAACCGCTTTGAGTTTGGATACGGTGTCGGTGATCAGGAGCTGGTTGGTCCGGGCAAAGACGGCTGGATCGGTCATCAGTTTGAGTCCGGCCAGCTCCTCAACGGCGTCCGCAGTGGTCATGTCGGCCAGACGAAACAGGCATTTGACAACGTCATGCTCTCGCAAGGTTTCTAGGGCGTTGGCCGTCACGAGCGGTGCCAACGCGTCAAGTTGTTTGAGACTACGGGGATCGGTCAGATTGATGACCGCCAGAAGTTTCCCGTTGCGAACGAGGCTGAACCCCTGCGGCAGCAGAAACAGGTTCACACGCGCGATGGCGTCATCGTTCCCATACGCTTTGGGATCGTTGTAGGTGAAGCTTCCGGTGGGTAACTCGCTGACGTGAAGCGCCAGATTGGCTTCACTTGCTAGCCAGGTGATCACATCCCGCCAAGGCGTGCGATCGAATGAGAAACGCAAATTCGCAGGCGCGGTGGGCTGCGCTGCCGGGGCCGCGGTGGGGGGCACTACGGCGGGTGCCTGGCCGGGGGTGGCGGCCGATTCTACGGTGGGCGTCGTGGGAGAGGCGTTTTGACCAGGTGCCTGGGTGGATTCCTGCGGATCGGCGGGGCCGGGCGTTTGCTGTGCCAGGAGCGCGCACAGCGGCGTGGCGAGAGTGCATGTCAGCACGAACCCGAAGGCAGGTGTCTTACAGCAACTGCGGAAGGAAAGCACGGCCATACTCCCAGTGGAAACGATTCTTTGGATTCGAAATAGGCAGGTCACATCGCAACCAACTCAACGCGGTACCTGGCGACGCTCGATGGAATAACGTGTAGCAAACATGTGGTAAACAAAGCGAAGCTGGGAGAGCTGAACAACAGGGAATCGAAAACGAATCTACGTACAGCAACTGAATAGCGGAGGATACCTGGCGAGACGGACGTTTGCTGGGCATTCCCGACGGAGACGCTGGTTCTAGCGTAACGTAAGGGCCGACCATTTCGCCCTGTGGGGTTGGGGAAGGCGCCGGTCTCGTGGCGGGCGGGGGCTGTCTCGTGACGATTATAACAGCTGAGCCTGGCAAACTCTACGCGAACTACCGGTGTCAGGGTGGGGCCTGTCTTGTTGGGCATTTGGCGTGATTTGCGCCTGCCGACCAACAGCTTCAACGTGTGCTATAGGTTGAGGATTCTTGAACGGGCGGCCTGCTCTACGGCT
>PBOG01000231.1 GCA_002724245.1 Planctomycetaceae bacterium | reverse complement strand
CTTATTAGCGAGTTTTGAACCTGGTGCTGAATATTCTCTGGTGTCCAGCAACAGTTGGGTTTGGTCGCTGGCCACTGTTTAGTCCCAATTCGCCGCTTCGAAAACGTGGTCCGGAAGACTGCGTTCAACGGCGGCACCATATTCGTCGAGACTGCGCCGTTGGCCATAATTGTGCCATGGGCTGACTTCGGCGAGTTCGGGCATGATTTCAAGCAGCTGGTTGATCAACATCGTTGCCATGCGATGTACTGCTGGACTGGGAGCGCGTTCCATCAAGGCGGCCGCAGTTTTCATCAGCCGTACCATACGTGCGCGTTCCATAACCGGTGGCGAGAGGGTTCCTTCGGGTTCGACAATCAGTTCCGAGAGCGGTACATCCAAAACCCGTTGCCATTTGCGGAGATCGCTAATACGCAGATCCGTCGTCTCCTGTTCCTGCAAACGCAGTTGTCGAATGTCGGTACCGCTTTGACGGGCAGCCGTTCTTAAGGAAACTCCCTGTTGAAGGCGTACGGTGCGAACGCGGTGAACTGGTGTGGAACGAGGTGGTTCGGAGGTGGGAGTCGCCTGATGAGACAACGTCGGTGAGGACAGAACCATAATATTCCTCCTTTATTTCTCGTCACTGGATCCTGGAAATCTCTCCTTCGACGCAAGTGGGTTGCAAGAAGTTCCCTGGAAGATTCCATTACTCCGGCTTTTTTATAGTTTTCAGGTCGGCAGCCTTGTTTGTTTGCCGGATCGCCCCTGGAAATCACGTTTTCTCAGTCTATTAGACGACAGATGGTTCCAGTATCAGCAGATTTGCGGAGGGTGACTTCAGGACCCCGTTTGCTTGGGAAGGACACCTGTTACGCCTAAGCAGTGACTCCAAAGTGACAATTGGATTCACTGATGTGACGGATTGCCTGATGTGGAAGTCAGCTTGAGTTCAGCCATGCATTGCAGTTACTGATGACTTTCGGTACATCTCTTACCCATTCGGCCACCAATTCGTGCGTAGGGATGAAAACACAAGTTGGAGCAACTGGTCACGGATTGAATCGACAGGCTGGCGGTTGGCAGATACATCGTCTTTGCGAACGAGGCCTATGGTCGTAGTTTGTGACGGTGCGTCACAGGAATCGGCCTGACATAAGGCCTGACATAAAAGGTTCAGCGTTGGGCTGTTTACTTGATGCGGGGCACTGGCAGAAGGCGGTGAGCCACGACGTTCGTGGGTTTGTGAAAGGGGGCGTTTGCGATGTCTGACTGGAAGGGTAAAGTCGCCGTCATTACCGGGGGATCTTCTGGCCTGGGACTGACGATTGCCAGGCAGCTGCTGGCCGCCGGCGCTCACGTCGTACTTGCGGCCCGTGATCCGCAGCGTTTAGATCAGGCTGCCCGCGAGGTGCGAGCGGCTGGTGGGGAAGTAACGGCCGTTCCAACGGATGTAACCCAGGATCAAGAAGTTCGGCATTTGTTCGAGCAGGTCGAAGAGAGCTGCGGTCGTTTAGATGGTCTTTTCCACTGTGTGGGTCGATCGGTTCGCGGTAACGCCGTTGACACGACAGTCGATGAATTTCGCGAATTGTGGGAACTCAATTTTCTATCTGCCGTACGTTGTACCAGGGCAGCACTTCCTCAGTTGCGCCAATCTCGCGGACATGTAATTCATATCGGTTCCCTCGCCTCAAAGGTCGGTTCGCGTTATCTAGGGGCGTATCCTGTGAGTAAGTTTTCATTGGCTGCTTATGCGCAACAATTGCGATTGGAGTTGGAAGACAGCGGTGTGCACGTGCTCCTGGTATGTCCAGGTCCGATTGCACGGCCTGACAGTGGTGAGCGCTATACGGCGCAGGCAAGTGACTTGCCAACCCAAGCTCAGCAACCTGGTGGCGGTGTCCGTTTGAAGCGTTTAGATCCGGTGCGCGTTGCAGATCGCATACTCAAAGCCTGCGAGCGACGTCAGCCGGAACTCGTCATTCCCTCCAAGGCGAGGCTCCTGTTTGCCCTCGGGCAACTTTGGCCGTCGCTGGGGGACTCGATCTTGCGTGCGAAGACTCGTGCCCGTTAGTGCTGGCGTGGCCCAGTTCGAAAAACCGATGTGGCACGCACAGTGCTTCAATAGAGGTCGTGTGCCTCAATAGAGATTGTCGTTCGATGAAGTTGAATCGAATCGTTTTGCCTGTTCCGGTGGCTCGCGGGAAGTGTCTGATTATCAGGCTGACTTGATGTGGTCTGGTAAGATAGATCAGGCTGTCCTGGAACTGTCGTGATTTTGGGGATTGATATTGAGACGTTTGACTGTGAAACAGTTTTTGCTCAGGTGGTTACAACTGGCAGGTGCTGGCCGGATCCTGCTTCGGCTGGTGGTGTGGGCGACTGTAGCAGTATCTGCCGTTCAGGCGGCTGCTGATGAGGTGGTAGATTATGAGAAACAGATTCGGCCACTGTTAGCCGCGCGATGTATTGGTTGCCATGGCCCTGGAAAACAGCGGTCTGGCTTGCGATTGGATGGGCCTGCCGCGTTGCGCAAGGGTGGTGACAGCGGGGCGGTTATCGTACCTGGCGATAGCAGTCAGAGCTTGTTGCTGCAGCGGGTAACCGCAGTGGATGTCGGGAAACGGATGCCGCCTCGTGGTGTTTCACTGAGCGTTGTCGATAGACAGCTTCTGCGAGACTGGGTCGATCAGGGAGCGATGATGCCGGTGGTAGAAACCGAAACGGAGCGTCATTGGGCGTTTCGTGCGCCGCGTCAGAATCCACTACCGGTGGTCAATGATTTGGACTGGGGCCGTAATCCTGTTGATCAATTTATCCTGGCTCGGCTTGAGTCGGAGAAGATGCGTCCTGCAAGTGATGCTTCGGTGGGGGTGCGGACACGCCGGGTCTACCTTGACCTGTTGGGGCTGTTGCCATCCTGGGAAACAGTCAAGCAGCAACACGCCAGTCGCGACCCGGATCGATTTGAACGTATGGTCGATCACGTATTGGCATCTCCTCGATATGGTGAACGCTGGGGTCGTCATTGGCTTGATCTCGCCAGGTACGCCGATAGTACAGGTTATGAATCGGATCGTCCCCGCGCGATCTGGATGTATCGAGACTGGGTCATCGATGCATTAAATCAGGACTTGCGGTTCGATCATTTTGTTCGACAACAGGTCGCCGGCGATCTCTACCCAGACGCCACACCCAGTCAACGCATTGCCACCGGTTTCTTCTGCAACGGCATGTATGATCCTGGCGTGCGCTGGGAACACATTATTGATCGAGTGAACACGGTTGGAACCGTATTTCTTGGATTGACCCTGGGATGTGCTCAATGTCATGACCATAAAACAGATCCCTTAAGCCAACATGAGTTTTATCAATTCTACGCGTTTTTGAACGCAGCAAAGATGACGACGGTTCGCCGCGAACAAGGGAACCTGACCGTCCACTCTGAACCTGACTCTGCAGCGAGTGGTACCAGCCCGGATCGAACCATCATGACGACAGAGGTTCTGCAACATGCGCCGCAGCCGACGCATTTGTTCGTGCGTGGTGATCCTGCGCAACCGGGCGCACTGGTGTCCCCAGGTTTTCCAGCGTTTCTAGGGAATCATTCCCCTGCGATTCCAGACCAAAAGCCCACCCGTTTGGATCTGGCAAATTGGTTGGTCGCTGAGAAGAATCCTTTGACAGCACGGGTAACTGCGAACCGGGTCTGGCAAAGATTGTTCGGATCGGGGTTGGTCCAGACAGAAAACGACTTTGGTCTGCAAACTCCACCACCTAGCCACCCTGCCCTGCTGGATCATCTAGCGTTGCAATTGCAACGACCGCATTGGCGGGGATTGAAATCGCTACTCCGGGCGTTGGTCACATCTGCGACCTACCGCCAGGCATCGGCGGTGCGCCGACAGTTTGCCGTGCGCGACCCAGGCAATCGCTTGATCTCTCGCCAGCGAAGGCTGCGACTGGAAGCGGAGGTGATCCGGGATGTTTGGTTGCAGGCGGGCGGCAGGTTGTCGAGCAAGATGGGCGGGCAGAGTGTTTTCCCGGAACAGGTAGAGGGTGTGCTAGAAAATCGAGCGACACCAGCGACTTGGATATCCAGCCAAGGGGAAGATCGATATCGACGAGGCTTGTACACTTGGGTCTGGAGACTCACACCGCACCCTATGTTGCCGTTGTTTGATGCACCCGATGGTGTTGCTGCGTGCACAAATCGGGACCGGTCGAATGTTCCTGTACAGGCGCTCTCTTTGCTTAACGATCCGGCACTGGTCGAGTGTGCCCAGTCACTCGCGCGTTTCGTGGCCCGTAGTGACCAGGGTACCGATTCGGAGCGGCTCGATTCGCTCATGCGAATCTGTCTCGCGCGAGACGCGCACCCGGTCGAAAGAGATGTGTTGTTGCGTTTATTAGAGCGGCAACGATCAGAATTGAAGACTGATCTTTCTTTGTCTGCTCAAATTAACGGTCAGTCAGATGGCGAGCTGCAAACTCAAGGTGCGGTTTGGATTGCAGACGCTGCAGCCTGGACCGTTGTCGCTCGGGTTGTGATGAATCTGGATGAATTCATTACTCGAGAATAGCGATTGTCTTTGGGGAAAATGCGCTACGGGAGAATTGGCATGACACCTCTGCAAATGTTGACGCGCAGGCAGATGTTTCGCAGTGGAACATTTACTTTGGCGCCTCTTGCTTTGGCGTCACTCTGTCAGCAAGAAGTGTTGAGCGCTCCAGAGCCAACGTCACCCTTGCCACCGCAATCGCCGCATTTTCCAGCCCGAGCCAAGTCTGTGATCTATCTGTTTATGATCGGTGGTCCCAGCCAATTGGATCTCTTTGACCCCAAACCCGAGTTGTTGCGACGCGATGGGGAGGTGTTGCCAGATTCCCTGTTGAAACAGGCGAAATTTGCCCAAATACAAGAAAAGCAGCCCAAAATCATGGGATCTCCGTGGAGATTTGCGCGCCATGGTGAATGTGGTGCCGCTGTTTCCGAGTTACTGCCTCATACCGCTTCGATTGTTGACCAGGTGTCGTTCGTCAAAACCGTGAAAACCGACGATACCAACCATATGTTTGCCGAACTGTTGATCAATACCGGTTGGCGCCAGTTCGGCCGTCCGAGTCTTGGTAGCTGGGTGGTTTACGGTCTTGGAGGTGAAGCCGCCAATCTGCCTGCTTTCCTGGTGTTGCGCTCGGGGATGCGTCCGCGGTCGAAACGCGCCAATTATGGCAACGGATTCTTGCCGTCGAAGTTTCAAGGGACGCCGCTCCGGTTCGCAGGAGCACCGATTCTCAACCTTTCCAGCCCACCAGGGTTTACTCGTCGGAGGCAACGAGATTCGATTGCGGCGATCAATGCGCTCAATCGTCACAAGCTCGAGTCAAGTGGCGATGACGAAGTTGCGGCTCGTATTGCTTCTTACGAAATGGCATTTCGTATGCAGACAGCGGCGCCTGAGTTATTGAACCTGTCCGGCGAAACAGCCGCAACCTTGCGAGCCTACGGGATTCAAGATACCTCCCAGCCTTCATTTGCCCGTAATTGCCTGCTAGCGCGGCGTATGGTCGAACGTGGGGTGCGATTTGTTCACCTGTTTCATGGAGATTGGGATCACCACACCAACATTGCCGGTGGGTTACCCAGCCAATGTCAACAAACCGACCAGGCATCTGCAGCGCTGGTCAAGGATCTGGCGACTCGAGGGCTGCTTGACGACACATTAGTGGTTTGGGGAGGCGAACTGGGACGCACGGCGGTTGCGCAAAAATCCAATAAGAAGAACGTGGCCGTGGGACGTGATCATCACATCGATGCGTACACGATGTGGTTCGCGGGTGGCGGTACGCACGCTGGCCGTTCGATTGGCAGCACCGATGACCTTGGGTATTTTCCTGTGGGAGAACCCTGGCACGTCTATGACCTGCAGGCAACGGTTCTTCACCTGCTCGGGCTGGACCACGAACGTCTGACCTATCGATTTCAGGGCCGCGATTTTCGGTTGACCGATGTGCACGGCAACGTGCGCCGCGAACTCTTTGCCTGATGCATGGCCTGGTTTTTCCAGGCAACCAGGGCTCGTCAAGCAGGCAGGATTACAAGCTTGACTTCGCCGATCAATCCGCCGGCCGTTTCCTCGCGGTCCGGACGTGGTAACGGCGCGCTGGTTGTCGTCAGACGGGGTTGCTCAATGGTGATTTCCAACAAGTTGCGCGGCTGCAGAAAAGGTGTAATCGGCCATTGGCAGGACCCGTCGGTAATCCGCATCGTTCCCAGTGAGTTGCTGTTGATGGCCACTTCTGCTAACGCGTCAATTTTCTCGACGACAAGTGAGACCTGGTCGCCTGGTTGCAGGCCGGTAGGGCAGCCAAACCGTCGAGAGTAGAGTGCCTGGCCACGAAAATTTACACCGAGTGACGCGCTCCAGTCCGCCGGGACCTGCACGGTGCATGGTGCGGGCAATGTTCCCGGTTCACGTTCTGTCGTGCCGTCGGATAGTAAGACTGTGCAGGCCAAGGGTTGCAACTCCCAGGGACCGCGTAAGCGAATTGTATGCGTCGCTTGGGGTGACATGTTTGCCATCCTGAGTTACCCGTCGCAGGTCGACTTGCTAGTCAGGGTGAAAGTAGCACAGGAAATAGTGTGGGGTCTGGAAACCAGCACTCGATGTCACCCATGATGAATCGAAATGAGAGACGAGCGGTGTACGCTTGGAAGCGACTATTCGGGGGTGAAATCCGAGATGACCGATGCCTGACGGACATGCTGGTTGGCGCGGTTGATCGCGCGCAGGGAGACCTGGATGCCTCGTGCCGGGTAAGGATAGGGAGGTGAGGTTTCACGTTCAATCGGTGAATCGGCAATCAAGCCATCGGTGCCCTCATCCGTGAGGCTGTCGGCATCCTCGTTGTACAGATTATTTTCATAGTGAGAGGACCAGGTGTCGTAGACTGCGGTGGGCGCAATATAGCCCCATTCAGGTCGAATCGTACCTGCTGTTGGGGCAACGCCACGCAATCCTGAGCGGAGTGCCGGTGGGCCAGAAAAGAGGGATAACTGACTGGTTTGCACATCGGTCAACGACGTATACGGAAAAACACCACCAAAGTCCAAGGCAAAGAAATACGGCCACATGGAAAGATAATTGTAGGGATAATTCCAGGCATAGTAGAGATCGACATAGGCGCCATATCCAATCCGGCGTTGGTTGGTTGCTGGGAGCGGATTGTAGCCCGGGTCGCCGGGTTGCAGGACGGTACCGGCGAATTCCATCAAGGGAGCCGTCGCGTCATAAATGCGGACGTCAAATGCTAAGGCATCCGCGAGCATCACATCGTGGCCCCTGGAATCGCTGATCAAGCTGTTGTTGTTAAATGTGCGAAATTCCTCTTTGCGGAACATTAGTCCGTAGGGAGATACGCTGCCCGGTACGCCTCCGTCAGCGGGTGCAGGAATCTGGACGTCATCCGACCGGTGTGGAAATTCGAACCGCCGCGTACCGGATGTACCGCTGATGGCGCGATTCAGATCGCTCATCGCAAAACGTGAGTAACGGTATTCACGACGAGTCAGATCAGCCAGTGAATTGGCGCGAAACCCCCAATACAGAGTTCCTTCCGGTGAAAGCCAGTAATGCAACCGTAATGAAAGGTCGACGTGATTAAGAAGGCGACGTAACGCCGCAGTTGCCTGGATTAAACTGGGACGCCCTTGCCAACAAAGGAGTGTCCGCCGCAGCGGGTTGGCTCGAGTGACCGGGTCTACCAGGAAACCGGTTACCTCGTCGTTCAGGTCAGGCCGTATCAACAATACACGTCGGCGGATCGTGAAGTCTTCCCCGCTGTCGACAACGTTGTCGAGATCGAGGTCTTCGAGTGTGGCCCACCAAACGATTTCTGCGTTCTGGGATTCAATGATGTCTGGATTGCTGGCGAAAAAACCGATTTCTTTCCAATCGGAGAGATCGCTGACGCCATCCCCATCGTCATCACCGTTGGTGAGCCCGATTGGGTAATTGAATCGAAATCCGACGGTATCATTGCGATAGGCAATGACATTGGATTCAAACCGATGGAAGCTTCCCTGGAAGGGTTTTTCGCCAGAGTGCGCGGTGAACAGTAGCCTGTCGTCCCAGTCACCCAGCATGGGATCATTGGCGATGTGTGTACCCAGGGAATCGCGCCACGCACCTTCGATGTACTCGAAATACCCTTCTCCATGTGCATTGTCGGACCAGGGTCGAATAGGAACGGTGATCCCATCCAAGTCCTGCTGAAGACGTGCCTCGACCGTTCGCATCTTTCCAGACAGTTCCAGGGCAGCCCGACTTTGGCTGAAGTTGTCACCAACGATGTCGAACATCTGCGTAAGTGCCAGGATAAGCAGCATCGTGAGGGCCATGGCGACCATCATTTCGATCAGCGTAAAGGCGCGGCGCGGAGTGCTTTTGTCCGTTAGCCGGTCGAGGTGTGGTTGCGTCATGGAATGGACCTCACTACCACCGAATGGTCACTGGGAAGGCACACCTGGCATCGTGTAGCAGAGCCCAGATCGGGCGATCGATTATCCCAAAATACGACGTAAGTCGTTCTTAAGTAACATCTTTATTCAAGTGGGATACGGGTGTTTTGTCAAGCAGAAATAGTCTTTTTGGGGGATGTATTTCTAGCCAAACGCCGGGGGAAGTGACAAAACCAAACGTACTGTCGGCGTGCTTGTCGCCCGCTAGTAAATCGAAAGAATAAGAGGCTTGAGAAGAATGGGATGGATTGGTGGCCTCGAGGGTGTATGGCGTGCGAGTTGTAATTAAAGATTCTTATCAGATACTCAGTGTGGCAGCGGCCGCAGAAGTCGCTCAGGCTGTCCGTGCGAAACCGAATCTTGTACTTGGCTTGGCGACCGGATCCAGTCCGTTAGGAATTTATCAGGAGTTGATTCGGCTACATCGTGTCGAAGGGCTCGATTTTAGCCAGGTAACCACTTTCAATTTGGACGAATATGTAGGCCTTGCTCCCGACCATCCCCAGAGCTACCACGCGTTTATGCGCGAACATCTTTTTCAGCACATCAATGTTCCCGCAGAGAGAACACATGTTCCCGTCGGGATTTCCGAAGATTATGTTGCGTATTGCCGGTCTTATGAAGAACAGATCTGCGCTGCGGGTGGCATCGATCTTCAGTTACTTGGCATCGGTCGCGATGGCCATATTGGGTTCAACGAACCAGGCAGTTCGTTGGGTTCTCGGACGCGGTTGAAAACTCTGACGGCGCAGACAATCGAAGATAACGCTCGTTTCTTTGACCATCCTGAGGAAGTGCCTCGCTTTGCGGTAACGATGGGAGTCGCCACAATATTGGATGCGCGGCGGGTTTTGCTGGTGGCCAGTGGCAAAAAGAAAGCCAAAGCGATTGCACGTTCGGTTGAAGGCCCCATTTCCAGTATGTGGACGGCCAGTGCATTACAATTACACGCAGATACGACGGTCTTTTTGGATCATAAGGCCGCGCGCAAGCTGACCCAACTTGAGTACTACCATTGGATTGAGCAGCAGGCAGCCGAGGTTTCTCCATAGGCAGACAGACTCGCCCGTCACTGGATTATGCAGGAGCAGACGTGTCCGATTCTGTTGCCCATGCCATCTTTCCGATCGCGTGCGCGTTCATCCTTGATGCTGTTGCGTTGTTCTCGAAGTCGTTGAACGTTTGGATCCAGGGTACGATAATCAATCAGTGACCGTGGCGGGTGGGTCTGCTGTGTCGTCTCCTGCAGAGCGGTCATGGATGGTGCCTCCCCGGAAGTATCGCCCCAAGATCCTGGAGCAGCTGCGAGTGAACGTTCAGTGCACGCGGTGTGGTGAAGAGTTGCTAGGCGCTGTGAACCGCTGTTGGCGGTGCGGAACTGATTTCGTGTCACCTGTTGGCCCCGCGGAATTACCTCCTGTGCGCAGAGCACCGCTGGCGGCGTCGACAGGACCATCGGAAAATACCGGCGATGACACTTCGTCGACGGATTTAAATACGGATTGCCAGGGTAGCGAGGTGGCGGACTCAGGGCATGTTGATTCCGGTTTTGGAAACACGGCGCCGGTCCAGATTGGTTCACCGTTTCGTCGAGGTTCGCTACGACCGTCCTCTGATAGGTCCGCAAATTCCAGTCGACATGTTACGGCGCAGTTGGGTGTCCCAATACAGAAGACGCGGTATCCACGGAATCTGGCTGCCCAGGGTGGTGCGGTAAGCTCCATTAGCCTCGGGTTTATTTCCTGGATAGGCGTGACGTTGGCCGTTTGGGGTGCATGGAGTCCTTTGGGGCCTGTTGTTACTGCGGTGCTGGGGATTCTGATGGGGGCCTGGGGAGCGTTCTCTCAATTACGGAGGGTGGCGACCGTTGGATTGGTGATTAGTTGTTTCGCGTTCGCAGTTGCTGGATTCTTGGGTGCCGTGGAAGTTTATGTGCATGTCAATGGAGAGGATCCGTTCGCTCCAGTGTTGGACGAATCGTTAAATGATTGATGGGGCTGTCGACAGGGGCTCCACATGCCCTGTCAACAGTTGGTCGCCAGGCGGTATGGCAAACCAGAGGCGGCTATGAAGCCCATGACAGGGGGGGCGTGTAGCCAGGTTCACGCGCCTCAGGTTGCTAATTCGTCTCGTCGGGCTGCACGGAATCAGCTGAAGTTGTGGGTGGTTGCGTGAGGGAATGCCAGATCAGTAATCCCGCACCACACACCAGCATGCTGTCCGCGATGTTGAAGTTTGGCCAGGTGTGATCGGGTGGCCACTGGAGTAGAATCCAATCACGGACGCCATAATGAAACTCAGCAGGGGTCGTCGTGGTATGCCAAAAGCCAAGTCGGTCGTACAGATTTCCAGCGATACCTGCCATGACGCATCCCAGCGCGGTCACGAGCAGCCGATCATGTGCCGCTCCATATTTGAACAACCAGACCAGAATGCCAATGCCGGCGCCGATCGAGAGCGTGGCAAACACTGCGGTAAGTCCCTGGCCAATGCCAAACAAGGCGCCTCGGTTTACCGCGGTCTGAATGCCGACATAGCCCTCGACCAACCACCATGTGGACTTGGCGCTGGGTAGACCCAGCCACGCGAAGGTGGCTTGTTTACTAAGGAGGTCCGCCAGGCAACCGACCACGGCGATCGAGAGAAAGAGGGCGTATGTGCTACCTGGAATCGTTGCAGGACGTGTTGTTTCAGCTTTCAAGCTTGCTGGCACACTTGACGCAGTGCGGCGTTTGAGGAATGGCTTTGAGGCGAGTCTTGGGAATCTTTCCCTGACACTCAACGCACAGACCATAGGTCGCACCTTCAATCCGCTCAAGGGCAGATTCGATCAACTCGAGCGTTTCTTCATCGTTTTCCATCAAGCTCAAGGTGAATTCCTGGTCAAAATTGTCGCTTCCCACGTCTGCCATATGAATGGGCATGCTAGACAGGTCCCCGCTTGCTTCGCTGCGTGTTTGTTTCAACGCGGCGTTTGCCATCGCCGAAACATCTTTGCGAATCCGCGCTCGGTGGTAGAGCAAGATTTCCTTGTACACTTTGCATTCGGACTTCTTCAGGTAGACGGTTTTCCGGGGCATCGCAATCCTACTCCCAAAGGGTGGAAGAGAGCCAACAAATGGCACAAATCCCTATAGCCTTTCCATTCTAGCGCTGACTAAAACTGCTGTCAAATTGCAGAAACGCGTTTTCGGTTTGTCACAAGTCATTGCCTGCATGCAGGTTGCGTAAATTGCCTCAAGTGACTGGTCATCCCCGTTTGTGATGTCGCATGCGCCAATGTGGCAGTCCCCATGCTTTATTTGGCCTGGTAGCCATAACTAGCTGGTGCGGCGTTACTCTGTGAAGGCACCGTAATCGGAGCGTTGTTGCAGATTGAAATCTAAATGTGTAGTGCGGCAGAAATTCTTAAGGCTGGGTTGAAATTTAAGGGCTGGTTGATGGGTTGTGGTCGCTTTCATAGACTACGCCCGTAAACTGGGTTGGTTCGATCTTTCTTGGATCTGGCTAGCTGCTTCGATTGGAGGTTGTTTCGGATCAGAGAGATGCTAACCCGTTCCACTCAATCGTCCGGAAACGGCCCTGGCGATGTTATTTGGCAACCAGTTTGCTGTTGTTTTTCATGAGGCCTGCAGGGCATCCAGTGACTTTGACCGAGACCGCTTTTCAGAAGTGTATTTCCCCCTCTTGCGGAGCGGTATTCGAAGTCGATGACGTTTTGGTTACCTGTCGCCAATGTGGCGAGCTCCTAGACGTGAGCTACGACTGGAATCGGAGCCAGCCTCCGGATTCGCTGCAGCAGTTTGAAAATGCCTGGCGAACCCGCACGGATCCTCTCTGTTTCAGTGGAGTGTGGCGTTTCCGTTCGCTGTTACCGTTTGCATCACCCGACCAGGTGGTCACAATCGGCGAAGGCCAGACTCTTCTGCAGCCGGCTGATGCCGTGGGCGACTACGTGGGTCTGAATACAGGCCGTCTCTTTTTGCAATACGAGGGATTAAACCCCTCGGGAAGTTTCAAAGACAACGGAATGTCGGCGGCTTTCACGCACGCACGGATTGCCGGAGCTGCCAGGGCAGCCTGTGCCTCTACCGGTAACACGAGTGCATCTCTAGCTATGTATTGTGCTGTGACGCGCCGAATGCAGGCGATCATCTTTATTGGTTCGGGAAAAATTTCTTACGGGAAGTTAGCGCAGGCGTTGGACTATGGTGCCCTGACAGTACAGATTTCCGGCGATTTTGATGATGCGATGGCGCGTGTACAGGAAGTATCGAAGAAGTTGGGGATTTACCTCGTAAACAGTGTCAATCCGTTCCGACTTGAAGGTCAAAAAACCATCATGTTTCGCGTCTTGGAAGCGCTGCATTGGGAGATCCCAGACTGGATTATTGTGCCAGGCGGAAACCTCGGGAATTCAAGTGCCTTTGGAAAGGCGTTTGCCGAATTGCATGAATTAGGTTTGATTGACCGCATTCCTCGTTTGGCGGTAATCAACGCGGTGGGTGCAAACACGTTGCATGAACTGTACGAGGTGCGAGGGGTACGGTGGGGTGCGAGCGATGCCGATGAAGTCATCGGCGGCTACTACCAGCAACTAGATGATGAGCAGAGGAAAGCGTCGACCATTGCCAGTGCGATCGAGATCAACCGGCCTGTGAACTTGGCCAAATGTTTACGAGCTTTAGATGTTTGTGATGGTGCCGTCCGGCAAGTTACGGACCAGGAGATTCTAGATGCCAAAGCGCAAGTAGGTGCCGGCGGTATCGGTTGTGAACCTGCCAGTGCTGCGAGTGTGGCTGGCGCTCGCCAGTTACGGCAAGAAGGTCTGATTTCCCGGGATGATCGAGTCGTCTGCATTCTGACCGGACATTTATTGAAAGACCCCAGCGCAACAATGGCTTACCACACGACGGACCAGCAGGAATTCAATCGAGTCCTGGGAAGTAGGGGCGTTCAGAGTGCCACATTTGCCAACCGAGCTGTGGCGGTACCGAATGACCCGGATGCCATAATCAAGGCCATTCAGCTCTATAGCTGAGAAGAATTACTCGACACAGCCCAGATGCTGAAAATAGCTTGTTTATTGCTGAAACTGTCGTTTGTGGTTTGGTTTGGTGCTCGCGCGGCATTCTCACTATAATAGGCGACGGTCTCCGCTTGTCTTGAGAAAAGGACGATTCAGATGCCCTCCATGAAACCCAGTCGAAGAGAACTCTTGAAGATTGGTTCGCTCGCTGGCCTCAGTATGGCGGAAATCCTGCGATTGCAGGAAACGTGTGCTTTTGATCAGAAGCCTGCCAAAGAGATTAATTGTATTTTCATTTTCGTGCTTGGTGGAATGCCACACCAGGATATGTGGGACTTGAAGCCAGACGCGCCGGCAGAGATTCGTGGCGATTTTGAGCCCATCAGTACAGCTGTGCCAGGTATCCAGATCGGTGACGTTTTACCGAAGATTGCTGGCGTTACGGATCGGATGTCGATCTTACGCAGTATGACGCATGGCGACTCTGATCATGGCCGCGGATTTCACATCATGATGACCGGCAAGAAAGCTGGCGTAGGTGATTTCAACGGAAACCAGAACAATAACCAGCACCCTTGTTTAGGTTCGATGGTCGCGAAACTTGGTAAGCCCGGAGCGTTGCCACCGTACATCTCCGTACCAAATTTTCTCAATAGTGGCGGCCCGTCTTTTCTGGGGCCGAGCTATGGGCCGTTCGTAATCGCTGCGGACCCGGCACAACCTGATTTTTCGGTGCGGGACATTACTTTGCCTACCACTGTGACGAATGATCGTAATTTGAGACGGCAAGCAGCGTTGCGGGAGATCAACCGTTTTGAGCGCGGTGTGCAGGATGTTGCTACGCAGGTGAAGTCATTGGATACGTTTTACGAGAAAGCGTATGGAATGATGACATCCAAGGCAGCAAAAGAGGCGTTCGACATTCAACGTGAACCCACCAGGCTGCGGGAAGATTACGGCATGACTAGCATCGGGCAATGCAGCCTGCTGGCACGTCGCTTAGTTGAATCAGGGTGTCGGTTTGTCAGTATCGAAAATGGCCACTGGGATACGCATCGAAAGAACACCTACAGTTTGCGTGAGTTGTTGTGCCCAGCCTTTGACCAGGCCATTCCCACTTTGCTAAAGGACCTCGAACAGCGTGGGATGCTGGATGACACACTGGTCGTGATTACTACCGAGTTTGGCCGCACACCTCGCATCAATCAACTGGTCGGAAGAGATCACTGGCCAAACGCATTTTCGATTTGTCTGGCAGGTGGTGGTTTGAAGTCAGGGCAGGTAATTGGCGCGACAGATAAGCAGGCGGCAGAAGTGGCAGATCGGCCAATCACACCCCAGGACATGTGCGCAACAATCCTCAAAGTGTTGGGTATCGATTACCAGAAGGTCTTGCGAACTCCCATCGGGCGCCCAGTACCGCTGGTTGATGATGGAAAACCTGTTGATGAGCTATTTGGCTGATCCTTTTGCTGCGGGTTTGCCCAAGCCACATATTGGATGCCGTTTTCCCGTGACTCTTCGCTGGCGGGGTTGATTGGGTCGTAGGTAGAGGTCGTTGGGGTATTGTCTGCATGTTGCCTGACGACACTCGGCGTTTTGCCAGGTTGCCCAATGGTCGCCGTGTTTGTCGGCTGGGTTTGGCGACACGCGGTAATACTTCTCTTGACCGATCCAGTGTTGAAGCGGCACTAGAGGCGGGTGTCGACTATTTGAACTGGTGTGGTCACGCCGACGGTATGCGAGAAGCAATTCGCAATTTGGGTAGCCAACGTCGGTCAGTCACGATTGCAGTACAGTTGCAGTCACGTACGGCTCCATTGGCACGGCGCGAACTTGCAGCAATCAAGCGAGATTTAGCCACTGATTACATCGATGTTGTGACGTACTATTATGTCGAAGATTCTGCTGAATGGGCAGAAATTATTGCGCCAGGAGGAGCCGCTGAGGTCCTCGAAGAAGAGCGTGCACGCGGGACTGTTACGACCATTGGTTTGACCACGCATCAACGTCCGCTGGCGGCTCAGTTGGCCCAGAGTGGTCGAATCGATTTATTGATGATTCGCTACAACGCGGCACACCGGGGTGCAGAAGAGGAGGTTTTTCCGACCACGCGGAAGCTGGGCGTCTCGGTCATCGCATTCACATGCCTGCGGTGGGGCGCCCTGCTGCAGGAAACGCCGCAAGATCCCAAAGGTTTTGCCCCACCGTCTGCGTCACAGTGCTATCGTTTCGTACTGACCAACCGGGATGTCGATGTGGCCTTAATGGCCCCTGATGGTGACCGCGAATTGCAGGACAATCTGTCTATTCTCAACGATCGGTACGAGCTGAAGCAGGCAGAGTATGCTAGTCTCGCGGCCCACGGCCAACGAGTGCGTTTGCATGCTGGACACTTCCCTTGAACCGAAGTACTTCTTTCGGGCAGGGGCTAGGTTGCGCACCCAGGGCACGTCCGTTTCGCTTTCTGCGCGGTGTTTGGTTGCGTATCAAGTTCACCGGCATTCGTTGGGTCAATACGAAGTCAAACGAATGAGAGGTTCTTCAACAGACCGGTGAGAGATGACGTTGTGACGGACACGCACATCGTACGGCGTTGGGTAGTTCGAGTAACCGTTCGGCACGGAGGCGGGTTAGTCGACTGGAATCAACTTGGGATGCGTCACGTGGAGGCCGTAGATGCGCCCATAGCGACTTTGTAGTTCCTGAAAACGATATTTCAAGAACTGGTACCGGCATTCAGGAGGTTGGCAGCGTAACCACTTGCTCGCCAGTATGGCCATCCGAGCGTCGTACTCTCGCTGTGAGTGGGTGTGTGCATAGCAGCGCCCCGGGTGCCTGCGCAGATCTCCATTGAATTCAGGACTGATGTGCCACAATTCATGGAAAATAGTCACTAGTTTTTCCTGGAAGTCAACATCCATGAACCGTGGCAGGTAAAAGCTGAGAATGTAGAGCATTTCCTGTTTGTCGGGGCCCTGAATCTCCTGTACACGCCAACGTCGGCCATTGCGTAGACCTGTTCTGGCACCGTTTTCAAAACGCATCGGGGTCAACGTGGCGAATAACCCATGCGTTACTCGTTTTCGCGCTTGTGAAAACGTAATCGCAACTCGATTCAAGTCGATGTGATGTAGTTCGGGTAGCCGAGAGACAGCGTCTTCGATCATCGAACGCATATGCGCAGTGAAGTCGAAACCCGCCTTGGTCGCAGTTGGTGCAGAAGTCTCCAGCCTCTGGGCTGGAGTCGAAGGGGGCTGTGGATTCGATTCGAGCACGTCGTCGCCCTCATCCGAAGTAACATCCTGCCAGGTTTCCAATACGACACAAAACGCGATCCTGCTGGATCGCGGCACCAGTATCGTATGTTGGCACGTTTGCCTGCGATGACTCAGGTATTCGCTGGACGTGCAGCAGCCTATCGTAGACGGGAAGCCGCCAGCCACCAATACGAGATGGCATTACAGCGCCGTGGGATCACATCCAGAGGGGCGTCGTCAGGAGCCACGTAAGAGCCGACGACTTGCGTTTTTGTCCAACCTCAGAGAAGCCGCTAACAGAGAAAGTTACTCGACTCCCGGTTAGTCGTCATCATTAGCCGGGTTTGCGGCTGCATCGTCGGTTGCGGCTGCATCGTCGGTTGCGGCTGCATCGTCGGT